>JARLHD010000272.1 GCA_031292435.1 Ignavibacteriaceae bacterium | reverse complement strand
GGAGCTAAAATGAAAAAACCAGAAATAACCCAGCTTATTGAAGCTGGCGCTCACTTCGGTCATTTGACCCGCCGTTGGAACCCCAAAATGAAACCATATATTTTTATGGAGAAAAACGGGATCCATATCATTGATCTTAAGAAAACCCAGTCACTTCTAGTTGAAGCCGCTGACAATCTTTCCAAAATGGTATCGGATGGAAAGAAAGTTCTTTTCGTCGGGACCAAAAAACAAGCCAAAAATGTTATTGAACAGGAAGCCAGGAGATGTGAATCTAACTGGGTTAGCGAAAGATGGCTTGGTGGAATGCTTACAAATTTCTCTACAATCAGAAAAAGCATCAAACGCCTTAACAATATAGAAAAACAGGAAACTGACGGTACATTTGAAAAGATAACAAAGAAAGAAAGACTATTCTTAACCAGGGAAAAAGACAAACTCAAAAAAGTTCTTGAAGGTATTGAAACTATGTCAAGAATTCCTGGAGCAATGTTCGTAGTTGATATTAAAAAAGAATCGATTGCAATTAAAGAAGCACAAAGATTAAACATCCCTGTATTTGCTATTGTTGATACGAATTGTGATCCTGACCAGGTAGATTACCTTATCCCCGCAAATGATGATGCAGTAAAAACAGTTGAAATGATCGTCAGGTCAATGGCTGATTCAATTATTGAAGGTAATTCCAAAGCTAAAGAAATGAAAGCTGAGGAAGCTGCAGAAGGAGAAAGAATTAAAAAAGAAAGAGAAAAAGAAGTAGAGCCCAATGACAAAGCTACTTCTGCCAATAACCAAAGGAATTAAATATGATTATTACTGCTTCACAAGTAAATGAATTAAGACAAAAAACCGGTGCGGGCATGATGGATTGCAAGAAAGCCCTTACCGAAGCAGATGGCGATTATGATAAAGCCATCGATATATTAAGAAAAAAAGGAGCAGCTGTTGCTGCTAAAAGAGCAGAAAAAAGCGCGAACGAAGGTTTAGTTTTAATAAAAATATCGGATGATAAAAAAACCGGCGTTATCGTTGAAATTAACTGTGAGACTGATTTTGTAGCAAAAAGCGCTGATTTTATAAATCTTGCTGACTCTGTATTACAAACTGTATTCACTGAAAACCCCGCTAATAAAGAAGTACTCCTGGCAAATAGCCCTGCATTGAGCAACCAGGTAAACGATGTAATGGGAAAAGTTGGAGAAAAGATTGAAGTCTCCAGATTTTCAATAGAAAAGGTTTCTGAAGGCGTTGTTGTAGGTTACGTTCACTTAGGTTCAAAACTGGGTGTACTTGTAAAATTTGAAGGAGCATCTTCAGGTCTGGATGAATTAGCTGAAATGGGAAAAGATATTGCAATGCAGGTAGCCGCTATGAAACCTATTTGCGTTTACCGTGAAGAAGTTCCAAAAGACCTGATTGAGAAAGAAATTGATATATATAAGGAACTTGCAAGGAAAGAAGGCAAACCGGAACAGATTCTTGAAAAGATCGCTACCGGCAAGATTAACAAGTTTTACCAGGAAAACTGCCTTGTTGAACAGGCTTTTATAAAGGATAACACAAAATCGGTTAATGATCTTATAAAGGAGTTTAACACAAAACATGGAAGCAATGCAAAAATAGTCTTGTTCCGTCGATTTCATCTCGGGGACGAGAAAAAATAGTTATTCCTAAATTAAAAAGGTCTTAAATGTTTTAAGACCTTTTTTTATATTTAAACAGGGAAACTGATCAAGTATCCAAAAAATTATAATAACAGGAAATATATGAGCAAAATAAAATATAAGAGAGTACTACTGAAACTTAGCGGTGAATCGTTGATGGGGAAGAACGGGTATGGAATTGATCCAAAAGTACTTGATTTTTTTGCCGGTGAAATTAAAAATGTTCATGATGTTGGAGTACATTTTGGAATAGTTATCGGGGGGGGGAATATTTATAGGGGTCTTAATGCTGCCGAGCAAGGGATTGACCGCGTTACCGGGGATCAGATGGGAATGCTTGCAACTATGATCAATTCTCTTGCACTTCAAAATGCAGTTGAACATAAAGGCACAGACTCAAGATTAATGAGCTCAATCCAAATGCATGAAGTTGCTGAACCTTATATCAGGAGAAGGGCGATTAGACATTTTGAAAAGGGACGGGTTGTAATTTTTGGCGCGGGAACCGGACATCCCTATTTCAGTACTGATACAGCCGCATCTCTACGTGCAGTAGAGATTGAAGCAGATGTAATAGTCAAAGGTACTAGGGTTAACGGCGTTTTTGATTCTGATCCTGAGAAAAATCCAAATGCATTTAGATTTGAAAAAATTACATATCTTGATGTTTTAACTAAAAACCTTCGCGTTATGGATTTAACTGCTGTAAGCCTTTGCAAGGAAAACAAACTTCCTATGGTTGTTTTTAATATGGATAAACCGGATAATCTATTAAAGCTTGTTACAGGAGAAAATATAGGGACAGTCATAAATTGATTGACTATTTTGAATTTTAACTTTTTAGTATTTACTTTTCATTTAATTGTTTGAGGTTTTTATGGAAGAAATTATAAAAGATGCCAATACCAGGATGAACAAGTCTCTTGATGCTTTGAGACATGAACTGGCAAAAGTAAGAACCGGGAAAGCCACTACTGCCCTGCTGGATGGGATCAAAGTAGATTATTACGGGACTCTTACCCCGTTAAGCCAGGTTGGTAATGTTTCTGTCCTTGATGTGCATACTTTAGCCATTACTCCCTGGGATAAATCAATAATTTCCCATATTGAAAGAGCTATTCTCGAAGCAAACATTGGGTTTAATCCAATGAGTGACGGCACTAATCTTAAAATTCCTGTTCCACCTTTAACCGAGGAAAGAAGAAAAGATTTTGTTAAACTGATTAAAAGATTTGGTGAAGAAACCCGGATTGCTATAAGAAATATCCGAAGAGATTCAAACGATCATCTTAAAAGAGAAGAAAAAGAGAAGAAAATTTCTGAGGATCAGCTAAAAGAAGGTGAGACTAGAATTCAGAAATTCACAGATGAGCATATAAAAACGGTTGATGAAATTCTAAAGCATAAAGAAAAAGAAATAATGGAAGTATAAGACGATTTCTATAGAAAATTAAAAGCTGAATTTATTAAAGTTCAGCTTTTTTATTTTAAACAGGATTTCATTATGAAAATAGAAATGCCTTCCTTAAATCGGTAAAAAATGAAGAAATGGTACCAATAACAAGTAATTATTACTTCGGTAAGTCATTATATAACTTAAATTTAACGAAAAGAGTTATTTTTTTTTGGCATTTTACTTGTAAATAAAAACATGAATAGAATAGTTTTTAAGCAAGACACCCTCCATTTATAAACTGCCAAATTTTTACCATAAAAATTTGGCAGTTCCTCCTTTAAACCAGAACTAAAAATCGGATTGCGGAATAAAAGTTTTACGGATTGAATATAAAACTTCATCTTTATCCGCTTCCACATCGATAAGAACTTCACCAATATCCTTTAGAAGAATAAATTTTATTCTTCCGCTTTTATTCTTCTTATCAGAGAGCATTCGGGTAAATATCTCATTACCATCCGGTTTAAGGGACTTGTTAGGATAAATTTTCAATGGCAGGTTTAGAAAATACTTCAGAGAAGTTTGATTAATTATTCCCTTCTTGAATGATAGATATAGAGCTGAAATAATACCGGCAGCAACCGCATTACCGTGTTTGATTCTGAAATTGAAATAACTTTCATATGCGTGTGCAAAGGTATGCCCAAGATTAAGTATCTTCCTTAATCCCGATTCCTGTTCATCTTCTGTAACAATTTCAGCCTTAATTCTAATACAACCAGGAATGATCTTATTTAATGTTTTATCATCCAAAGAAATTATAGAATTATATGAATCATTGATTTCATTATAAAATTCTCTTCCGGATAGAAAAGCATACTTGATTATTTCCCCGGTTCCCGAGATAATTTCACTTTTAGGAAGTGTTTTAAGAAAGTCAGTATCTGTCAGAACAATATCCGGCTGATAAAATGTACCGACAATATTTTTCCGGTTAAAGAAATTTATCCCGGTTTTTCCACCCACAGAGGAATCTACAGCGGCAAGTAATGTTGTAGGTATCTGAACCAGCTGGACACCTCTTAAATAAGTCGAGGCTACAAAGCCTGCAATATCTCCGGTTACCCCTCCCCCAACAGCAGCAATTAAAGAATCCCTCCCATAATTATTTTCAGCTAAAAAAGTAAGTATCCTATTATATCGTTCATTTGATTTATTTTTTTCGCCAGATGGCATTATATATATATTATTTTTACCTGTGAATTTTTCCCTGACCGATTTGATTTTGTCAGAATGATATTTCATTACATTTTGATCGACAACGAAAAGAATGTTGCTATATAATCCTTTTTGTGAAACAAGATCGGGTAATAGGTTAAAAGTCCCTATCCCTGAAAATACCTCATATTTATTTTTGCCTTTAAGAACTTTAATGACTTTCATTTTCATTCAATTTCATTATTAATAATTTTAACAATCCGGTCAACAGTTTTACCTACAGGCATATTGTCTGTTTCTATAATAAAATCAGCCTGCTCATAAAAGATTTTTCTTTTTTCATACAGAACGTTTATTTTGTCAAGTAGCTCTGTTTTCGAATAATTTTCACCCAAATCGGATAATAAAACGGGACGGTCCCTTTTATATTTTAATCTTCTGTAAGCAGAGGCTGCAGAGAGTTTAAGATAAAAACTCAGACCTGTTTCTTTCATTATCTTCAGGTTCTCTTCATCTGCAATCGTACCTCCTCCAAGGGCCACTATGATTTTATGGTTACCGGCAATTTCAATTAGAGCTTCTCTTTCGAGGTTTCTAAAATAACTTTCACCATAAACATTGAAGATTTCTTTAATCTTAATGCCTGCTTTAGTCTCAATTATTATGTCAAGATCATAAAATTCCCAGCCCAGCGTATTGGCCACAATAGGACCAATAGTACTTTTGCCCGACCCCATAAATCCTGTTAAATAAACAACTTTCTTATTCATAATATAAAATGTAAAATAAAGGAATCTGATTGAAATTTAAAGGGTTTTAAAATGAAATGAATCTGGCTTAGACCCTCTTTAAAATAAAAAACCCCTTAATGAAATTAAGGGGTTCACTTCAAATTTCTAATTTAATTACTGACCGAAAACTTTATATCTGTTATCAACTATTTTAGCATCCTTCTTAATCTTGGTTAGCCACTGATTAAAGAAGGAACTTTTCTTTTCTTGAAGAATATTATCTCTTATCTGGTTTCTTTGAGCCTGGTATGCTGAATTATCAAAAGCAGATTTGCTTATCAATTTTATCAGGTAATAACCCCTTATACCCTTTACCGGTTCGGAAATTTTATTTACATCAAGGGAAGATGCCTTATCCATGAATGCAAAGTCACGGCCAACTTTAGGTACACCACCTGCTAAATTAAAATTACCGGTAGTATCAACTGTGATTTTATTATTCAGAGCATTAGCCATTGATAAATTTCCATTCAATTTACCAACAACACTTTCAATAATATCTTTAGCTTTTGCATATTTTTTAGCTTTAACAACTTCAGGTTTGATCAGGTTTTTAACTTCATCAAATGGACGTGTACCTTCAGGAATAACATCAGAAACCATAACAACTACATATCCGGATTGCATTTTGAAAGGTTCACTTACCTTACCCTTGCTGTTATCAAAAGCCCAATCAACCAGCCTTTTACTTTGTCCTATGCCGGGTATCGAAACGGCATCCTTTACAAAAGGCGTGGTTTCAAGAATATTATACTTCATTAAGTTAGCTTCTTTTTCCATTCCGTTTTTATCAGCAACAAAAGCATAATCCTGTGCTAAACTAAGTTTTGAATCCTTAGTTGATGCAGAGGGTTTAACAGGAGCAATGATTTTTTCTACTACAAATCTCTTATCAGATTTGCCTGTAATTTTAATGACATGATAGCCATAAGGGGTTTTAACTGGTTTAAGAATTTCCCCGACTTTTCCTTCAAAACATGCTTTTTCGAAATCCGGGACCATAGATCCTTTTCCGAACCAACCTAACTCGCCTCCTTTATCGGCATTAGATTTATCTCCTGACTTTTCTTTCGCAAGCTGTTCAAAACTGGCACCGGCTTTTATCTGATCATAAATCTTTTGGGCTTCGGCTAATCTGGTAGCATCGTCTCCTTGATTTATAAGAATATGTGAAGCTTTAACAAATTCTGCACTGCCTGTAACAATATTATCTAACTTATATAATGCCATACCTTCATTGGAAGCAACAGGACCGATAATAGATCCGGGGGCTGAATTCATAAATTTATCAATAGCAGTAGGCGGTATCTGAGAAATATTCATGGAATCTTTTGAATATGGATATGATGAATACATTTCTACAGCAGACTTCAAAGATAATGTATCATACTTCTTCATTTTTGTAACTATCGTTTCAAGGTTTCTCTTAATTATAGAGGAATCATCTGATGAAGCGATGAATGGGAAATTTACATACTTCAATTTTCTTTGAGCGTCTATATGATATTTGATAAGATTATTATCGTAGTATTTTTTCAAGTCTTCATCATTTATCTTAAAGTCAGCATCAGGAAATTGGTTTATATCAACCAAAGCATACTGAGCATTTAAATTTATATTCTGATCCATGAATCTTTTTCTAATTTCATTCTCACCAACATTTATTGATGCAAGGAGGAGACTCTGGAGTTTTTCGCTAAGACGCGTTTGTTTAACATACTCTTCAGCCTGAATCAGAGGAGCTTTATTACGCGGATCCATAATGGCCTGATCATAAGCCTGACGGTTAAATTTCCCGGTCGAATCCATAAAGTTCTGTTTTAGAATCTGGGGTGGATTATCTCCAAGAATAATATCTTTTACTTCATCATCGGAAACTGTAATACCAAATTTTTTAATTTGTTCTTCTACAAGAGTCTGATTAACAACAGCATCCCAAACCTGATCACGGAATTGATCCATATTATCTTCATCAATATCCTGACCTGTTTGTTTTTTCTGATTTTCTTTCTGTTGATCTACGGCTTTAACAAATTCCTGATACGTAATATCCTGTCCATTAACTGACCCGACATTATTACCATGAGCACCGAAAATTTCCATCAATTTGGAATCTGAGAGTACCATAAAAAGAACAAATAAAGCGCCGACTGATAAAATAAAAGCAGGAGCTAAGCTTCTCATTTTGGCCATCATAGCCATATATTATTTCTCTCCGGTATATAATTAAATAAATTAAGAAGCTAAAAATATCTACAAACCCCTAAAAAAGCAATGTAAATTTAACATTATATTGAGGGGCGTTTACTTAATTCATTATAAGACGGTTTTAACTATGAGCAAAATTATGTTATTTTACCTGTTCAATTTAGAAGGGATTTTTTAAAATGGCCGGAAATAACGATTTTTTGAAATATGTGCCAATTTTTTCCGAACTGAATGATACTACTATTGATAAAATTTCTAAAATTGGGAATAGAAAATCGTTCAAAAAAGATTCGGTTGTTCTTTTTGAACATGAAACCGGGTCAGCCCTTTTTGTTATTGTTGAGGGGAAAGTTAAAATATCAAGAGTAAGTGACGATGGTAGAGAGGTTATTCTCACCATTTTAAATGAAAGCGACTTCTTTGGGGAAATGGCAATACTCGATGGATTGTCACGATCTGCAAATGTTACTGCTATGGAGGATTCTGAATTATTTATTATTCAGAGAAATGATTTTATCGCTCTGCTTCAAAGTCATCCGGAAATTTCTATTTCGTTGCTGAAAGAACTCACTCAACGGATGAGGGCTGCAGATTTGAAGATCAAATCCCTGTCACTTAAAGATGCGGAGGGAAAGGTTGCAACTGTAATATTGCAGCTGGCAGATGAAATAGGAAAAATTAAAAATGGCGCTGTTGAAATCGAAAAACTCCCCCTGCAGCATGACCTTGCTAATATGGCCGGTACATCAAGAGAAACTATTTCAAGAACTTTACATTCTCTCGTAAAAAAAGAACTTATCGACCTTAAAGGCTCCAGGTTAAAAATTCTTGATTATGAAAAATTTAAAGAACTGTTTACATAGAATATGACTGGTAAATCAGATTTACATATTCATACAAATCATTCGGATGGGTTTTATTCACCGAAAGAAATTGTATTAAAAGCAAAAGAGAAAGGATTAGATATTATTAGTATAACTGATCACGATAATCTTTCTGGAATAAAAGAAGCTGTCGAAATAGGTAAGGATGTGGGGATTGATGTTATCCCGGGGGTTGAAATAAGTTCCGACATAAGAGATAAAGAAGTGCATATCCTGGCATACTTTATTGAACCCGGTAATGAAGAAGTTGAGCGGTATCTTGCCTTTTTCAGAGAAGAAAGAAAGAAAAGGGCATTAAGAATTTTAAACAAACTTCGCTTACTTGGTATACCAATTTCATCAGATGAGGTTATGGAAAAAGCAGAGACATACGCTATTGGGCGTCCTCATATTGCACACGCTCTACTTGAAAAAGGATTTGTAAACTCATATTTTGAAGCTTTCAATAAATATATCGGGAATGGATGTCCTGCCTACGAGAAGAAAGTTCACCTTTCGCCACAGAGTGCATTTAAGATAATTAGCGATGCGGGAGGACTTTCGTTTATTGCCCATCCCGGCAATATGCCCGATGATATCTTAAAAGAACTAATTGAAGCTGGTGTTGACGGAATCGAGGTTTTTCACCCTTCCCATTCTCCACAGCACATAAAATTCTATAAAGGAATTGTTAATGAATATTTCCTTTTAGAATCCGGAGGATCTGATTTCCACGGCGGTAAAAGAGACGATGAAAAGAATCTAGGAAAATATTACTCCAGCATAGCTGTTGTAGAAGCTATGCGTAACAGGCTATTAAAAAACACTGCATAATATTATCCGTTATTTGCCCCATAATTCTCATCAAATTAGTTTTGAAATACTTTATAAATATAAAATGGCACAATTGAATATAACATTTGAATCTATATTTTTGAGATGAATAAGTTTGTATTAATCTTTTGTACTCTTCTTTTTTTAACACAGAACTATTTTGCACAAGACCTTCCGCCAATTAAAATTGATTTTTCTTCTCAGGTGATTTCAGCAGATGGAAAAGTTATTGGATATATTGGTGAAAAAAACAGGGTTGATGTTAAAAGTACCGGATATGTTTCTAAATATGTACTTTGGACATTATTTGCTACTGAAGACAGGGATTTTTACAACCACAATGGCGTTTCCTACAAAGGACTGGTAAGAGGAATATTTAAAACTATTACCGGTTCCACTCAGGGGGGAAGTACCATAACCATGCAGCTTGCCAGGAATTTGTTCCTCTCTTCAGAAAAAACCGTGACTCGTAAGATTAAAGAAATTGAACTGGCTAAATTAATTGAAAGTAAATTCTCCAAAGATCAGATTTTGCTAATGTACCTGAATACAGTGTATTTCGGACATGGAGTTTATGGCATTTGGGCTGCTTCAGAGGAATATTACAGCAAGACACCGGATAAGTTGTCTATTACGGAAAGTGCGGCTATTGTGGGACTTCTTCAGGGTCCGGGCTTATATGATCCGCTAAAACATCCTGATAAAATGCTGTCCAGGCGGAATGAAGTTCTTCACAACCTTGTTGAAACATATAAAATTTCAGACAAAGAATTTAATTCTTTAAAAAAGATTCCCTTGAATCTTAAGATGAATGATCATCTCGGTAAGCATTTCCTTGAAAATGTTAGAAAGGAGGCGGTAGAGATTCTTAAGCAGTATGGTAAATCTCTTAATTCTGATGAACTAAAAATAACAACAACTTTAAACTACGAGGTTCAGAAAGCGGCTGAGAATGCAATGAAATCTCAGTGGAACAATTTCCCTAACTCAATGAAGGAAAGTCAGATTGGCTTGGTTAGTGTTGAAAATGGGACAGGTAGAATCTTGGCAATGATCGGCGGAAATCCGGAATCAGATTTCAGAGGTCTAAATAGAGCCGTTCAGATCAAACGTCAGCCCGGTTCTGCCTTTAAACCTTTTCTCTATGGCTCACTTCTGCAGAAAGGAATTACTCTCGCTGCTCCCCTGCTCGATGCTTCTATTGTGGTTGATTCTGGTAAATATAACGAATGGCGTCCGTCTAATTCGGAAGATACTTATACTGGAAAATATCTGACTATGGAAACAGCTATCCAGCATTCTGTTAACCTTTGCGCAGCTTACGCCATAACTCATTTGACAGTGCCGGATTCTGTGGTAGCCTTCTCAAGGAAACTCGGGATTCAATCTCAGATACCTCCCTTTCCTTCAATTGCTTTGGGGACTGGAGAAGTATCGCCTGTCGAAATGGCAGCCTCATATTCAGTATTTGCAACCGAAGGCACCTATGCTAAACCATTTTCGATAGTTAAAATTGAAGACAAAAATGGAAGAGTTTATTATTCCGGAAATGAACAGACAAATGTTGTACTTGATTCTTCAACTTGCTTTTTGATGACACAGGCATTGGAAAAAGTTATTGATGGAGGAACAGCAAATTCTGTCAGAAAATATTATAAAGGATTTGCTGCCGGTAAAACCGGAACTACTCAAAATTCAACTGATGCCTGGTTTGTTGGATATAATAAAAAAATAACTACAGCTATTTGGATAGGATACGACGATCCCCGTAGAAAACTAGGCGGAGGTTTTCAGTTTGGAGGTTCAGCATGCGCTCCTATTTGGGGAAGATTAATGTCATCAGTTTCCAGAGTATTCTCCGGATTTAGTTCAGATTCATATACTCGTCCCCCTGAAATTAAGGATATGGAATTATGTTTAGACAGCGGTGAATTGGCTGTGACAAAATGTATTCATAGGGAAATTTTTCCTGTTAATACATTAAAACTACCACCTGAATGTTCAATTCACTCGTCAAATAAAACCTACTTCAACATTCATTACGGTTGGTAATTCCTCACCGGGTTCAGTCAAATAAGAAGATTCTCTATTCAGAATAATAATTTATTACCCTGATAATTGCTTCCTCACACACTTTACAAAAAGGTTTCTTCCCTTTGCTGAACATAATGCAATCAAGCATTGGTCTGTACAAACCTTTTGAAGCATACCCTGCCCCTTCAAAGGCTCCTACCATTTTATAGAATTTGCTTTTGCGGAAATAATTATCAATCCACTTCTGATGTTCCCTGTCTTTAGCATCATATTCATCCTGAAGTTTCTTAACATCTTCTTCCGGGGCTTTGTTCCTTTTAAGCTCTGCTATTTTATTATTTTGTTCTCTTCTTATTTTCTGCCAGGAAAGATCAGTTGAATCAAAAACTTCCTTTTCCCATGGAGTTGGTATCTCAACCCCGTTAGTCAGGTACTTTTTCCATTTAATATTTGTCTTATCAAGCAGTGCAGTAATATTTGGTTCTACTGGTTCAACTCCTCTGGGGTAAAAATCATTGTATGAAACATCAGATGTATAATACTCGTCTGCCAATCCTGCAAATGAATGTCCGAATTCATGCAGAAATAAATATTCATGCCATTGATTATCAGATGTAAAAGTGCAGTATAGATTATAAATCCCACCGCCGCCATATCTTTTATGATTAACCATAATATAGATTGCATCATATGGGACATTTGCTGCAAGGTCGCGCATTGTCTTATTGTCTTCTGTCAATAAATATCTTTCCGATCCAAGTGAATAAAATGTAGCATTGAGAACTGTTTTCTTAAATGAATTATGGTCTGGCTCATCAACACCGCTTTCTTCCGAAGCTTTGAAAACACCATATACATTAAATTTATCCTTATTACTCTTATATGGTTCCTGGTCAAAGAATATTTTAGTAAACCTTGCAAGGTCGTTCCTGAATTTCTTTTCTTCACCGGCAGTATATCCTTCAGCTAAAATTACAACATCAACTTTTATATGAGGATCGCCGCTCTTCTGACTTTCTATTACCTTTACATTTTTATCTGTTACTATATCCTTGATTATAAGCATATCATCAGGATCAATCTCAGTTCTGTAAATTTCACCAAGCGTATTATCCTTGCCTCTCAATTCAACGGCAAAGATTATTTTTTGTTTGGGATAGGGTATAATAGCTGATTCATGGTAAGTTTTTTGTATTCCCTTTAAACCATCATCGCTTGTTTTGTATTCACCGAAATAGCTGTCAAATCCCTTTGAATATATTAAGGTTTTAGTTGCAGCATCGTAGATCTTGAAATAATACCTGCCATTATTAAAATTATCAATCAGATTTTTCAGACTTCCTCCCCATGTGCCATATTGATATATTTTATCAATTGTAATCAACTCTGATTTTGAATCTCCTATGTGGAAATAATCGATCCTCATGGTCTTATCGATAAAATAATTATCGAATGCTATGGTCTGGGCTTTAATAAGCATGGGGATAAGTAAAAAAAACAATGTAATAATTTCAAAATGTTTCATGTTATTCCTTTTATGAAAACAATAATTAATTTATTATGTGATAATATCACCAGGCGTATGCTTCCGGCGCTTGATTACCTGGACCCGGCCAAATTTCATTTAATTTATTAAGCACCTCATCCGATAATTTAATTGTCGAAGCATTAACATTAGCTTCCAGCTGTTCTAACGTACGTGGACCGACAATTGGAGCAGTAACAACAGGATTGCTTAATACCCAGGCCAGGGCAACATCAGAAGGAGCAATTCCAATTTCCTTGCATAATTTTTCATAGGATTCTAATTGAGGACGAAGTTTCTCTACTGATTTTTGTAATGGCTCTCTGGTTCGCCTTCCTACTTTGGCACTTTCTAAAACACCGCAGAGAATTCCGCCTCCCATTGGGCTCCAGGGTATAAGTCCCATCCCCATTGCCTTGCAGGCAGGAATTACTTCTAACTCTATGTGCCTGTTCCTGAGGTTATAAATACTTTGCTCGGATACTAATCCAAGAAAGTGTTTTTCTTTTGCTTTATAGTTCGCTTCAACAATATTCCACCCCGCAAAATTACTGCTTCCTATATAAAGTACTTTCCCTTCTTTAACCAATTGTTCCATAGCCTGCCAGATTTCCTCCCATGGAGTTGCTCTGTCAATATGATGCATTTGATATAAATCTATATGATCAGTCTGAAGTCTTCTCAGGCTGCCTTCGCAGGCTTTTCTTATATGATAAGCCGATAATTTTGATTGATTAACTCCATCTCCCATTTCTCCGTATACTTTTGTTGCAAGTACAATCTTATCTCTTCTTCCTTCTCCCTGCACAAGCCATCTGCCGATAATATTTTCAGTTACTCCTTTCCCTTTATCCCATCCATATACGTTTGCTGTATCAAAGAAATTTATTCCAAGTTCAATTGCACGATCCATTATTCTAAAACTATCCACCTCAGATGTATAGGGACCAAAATTCATAGTACCTAAACATAAATTACTCACCAATAATCCGGTTCTACCAAGATGGTTATATTGCATTATTTCTCCACATTTTTTTCTTAAATTTATTTATGTTCTTTTGTATCTAAAGATTAAAGATAATAAATATTAGGATTTTTATGGATGACCTGAAAGAATATTCACTATTTGCACAAAAGCTTGCTGAAATATCCGGTAAAATTATAAAATCATATTTCCGGTCAAATATCTCCATTGACACAAAGCCGGACCGCTCGCCTGTAACCATAGCCGACAAAAAAGCGGAAGAACTTATGCGCAATTTGATAATGAATAATTTCCCTGAACATGGAATTATCGGAGAAGAATTTGGAATCCATAATGAGAATGCAGAATATCAGTGGATTCTTGACCCAATAGACGGAACCAAAAGCTTCATTTGCGGTGCAATTTCTTTCGGAACTCTTATTGCACTTGCAAAAAATGGCAAACCAATACTTGGGGTTATTAACCAGCCTGTTCTAAATCAGTTCCTGATTGGTGATAATAATTACGCATGGTTGAATGGAACGGCAGTTAATGTTAGAAAGAAAAATAGGCTTTCAAATTCAGTGCTTCTTACAACAGATCATTTGGATATTCAAAAATATCAGGATATTGATAAATTCAATGACTTAATTAATCGTGTTAAATTGTATAGGAATTGGGGGGATTGCTATGGGTATTATTTAATCGCTACCGGGTTTGCCGATATTATGATCGACCCCATTATGTCGATCTGGGACTCTATGGCCCTTATCCCTGTCATAAGAGGTGCTGGCGGTACGATAACCGATTACCATGGGAATGACCCTGTCCTGGGTAATAGCATTATTGCTTCTGCTTCGGCAGAGGTTCATAAGGAAGTTATCAAAATCCTTAATTAAACCATTTCCCCGCCAAAAATACGCTTTCAAAACGATTTCAAAACGCTTTCAGGTATCGTTATTGCTAGTAAGATGATAATTTCTAAAAATACCCCTTTTCACTTTCTATTTTAATTTTAATCCTTTGTGGCTATATTTATCATCAAAGAAAATTTAATAAGGGTACATCGATGGGTTTCCTTCAGGAGGAACATGGTTCCATAATTGTGGAAATTGTAGACCTAAAAAAAGCAACACTAATTCACGCTGAAGCATTTAAACTATTATTGTTTGATGACATTAAATCAGGATGGAAGAATATAATTATCGACCTTTCTGAATGTGAATTTATCGATTCTACTTTCCTCGGTGCTATTGTTATGGGATTAAAAAAAGTTACACAAATAGGTGGTAATTTATGTCTGGCTGGAGTACAGCCGGAAGTAAAAAATATGTTTCAGTTAACCAGGATGAATAAAATATTTAATATATTCGACGCTAGAGAAGACGCCCTGGCTAGCTTTACATAGCAAATATCTAAATCTCAGGCACTGGTTCTTTGAAAATGATTTCATCAAAACCTGAATAAAATTTAATAATATGATAAAAAGACCAATCCCCTCTTCCGGTGAAGAATTACCTGTTCTGGGTCTTGGTACCTGGAGTACATTTGATGTTACTGATAAATCATCAATGGAACCACTTAATCAGGTTCTGCAAATTGTGCAGAATGCCGGCTGCAAATTAATAGACTCTTCTCCAATGTATGGAAATTCCGAAAAGGTAATAGGAGATTTAACTTCATATCCAAAGTGGAGTAATTATTTCTTTTACGCAACAAAAGTCTGGATTACAGGCAAACAGCATGGTATTCATCAAATGGAATCCTCCTTTCAGAAAATGAAAAGAACCTCTATGGATCTTATGCAAATCCATAACCTTACTGATTGGAAAACTCAGTTGCGCACTCTTCGGGACTGGAAGTCAGAAGGGAAAATCAGATATATCGGTATTACTCATTATACAGATTCTGCTCATGAGGATCTTGAAAGTGTTCTGAATTCTGAGGACGGGATTGATTTTGTCCAATTCAATTACTCTATCTTTTCCAGGAACGCTGAAAAAAGTTTGTTAAATACTGCTGCTGATCGTGGCGTTGCAACTCTAATCAACCGCCCCTTTGGAAAAGGTAGAGATTTCTCTGCTGTAAAAAACAAACAACTGCCCTCATGGTCAAATGAATATTCAATAAAAACATGGAGTCAGTTTTTCCTGCTTTATATTATCTCCCATCCTGCAGTAACTGTTGTTATCCCTGCAACGGCTAATCCCACACATGCATCTGATAACTTTAATCTTTTAGCCGCAGAAATTCCTGATCAGAACTTCAGGAATAAAATGGTTGCATTCATACAAAATATGTGACTACCGGTAAATGAACCGCCAGAATTTAATAGATTCATTAATTCAATGCCAAAAGCATATAAATGAAAACCTTGATCCTTAGAAATGTATAAAAGTATAAATTACTAACGTCAGCAAAGATATAACCAACGGTATTATTTTATTCCCCTTAAAATTAAAAAAAAGGATCAATCCCGTTATCCATAAAATTAGCAGTGTAATTGATTGATATGTAATCAGCGAACTAACCGGAGGAACAAAATGGTTTATAGCATTTAGTTCATAAGTCCTCTTCAAGGGCACCAGACAGATTGTATACAGGAAAAAAAAGATCAATGTAAAAATTGTATACATCCCAATTCGTTTATTGTCATTAAATGTTTCTACTCCTGTTCTTACAGCAAGTATCAGCCCGCCAAATATTATGAAATAGAAAATGTTCATTACCGATGGATTAACAAATCCTAAAAACTTAATTTCAACGGGTTTATCTTCCGGAAGGAAATATTGTTTGCCCCCATAATTTAATTCTACCCGGTATTTAACATGACTTTCGGGCTTATGCACAGGGATTTTTCCCATAATCATTGCACCTGAATCTGTCATAATTTCCCTATGCCAGTCTGATGTCTCCGGTTTCTGAATACCCTTGATAAATGGGTATTCAGTAACGTCTTTCCATAACAAAAAAGCTTTAACATCTATAACATCCGATCTGATAATAACTTTATAACTGTCATTTCCCCGGTATATCTTATCAAATTTGAATGTCACTTGCCTGCCTTCTATTCCTATAGTCCCTGAAACCGGGTAGTATGGACCCGCTGCATTATGTAAATAACCGGCAAGAAATGTAACAATTAATGCCCCAAGCCAGAGAATAATGTTTTTCTTCATAATAAAAGTAAAAATATTTAAGTAACTTATATAAATATCATTATGGATTAAGAACAATGGTAATTGTTTATCAATTGGAACGGAATTACAATATTAATTAAAAATATTTCCTTATAAATATATTAATTTATTCAATTATTTATGAGAATTAAAAAAAATGGATAGACCGCATAACAGTATAATGGTGATTTTTGGTGCATCAGGCGACCTTACAAAAAAGAAACTCATCCCAGCACTCTTTAATTTGTATAAACAGGGTTTATTAGGCGATGATTTTGCCATTCTCGGCGTAAGTCGTACGGTCTATAATGATAACCAGTTCAGGCAGAACATATTTGACGGTGTATTAAAATATTCCGAATCGAAAGATATTGATAAGGAATTATTAAAAAACTTTGTCCTTAATGCCCATTACCTGCCTATCAATACAGAAGATATTAATGATTATATTTTACTTAAAGAAAAGTTAGATGAACTGAATTCGCTTAAGGTCACTCATGGAAATTATATTTATTACCTCGCCACTCCTCCCAAATTATATGAAACAATAGTTACCTGTCTTGGTGCCTATAATCTGCAGGATACTCCCGACGAACATGGGAGTAAAAAAATAATTGTCGAGAAACCATTTGGTTTTGATTTTGATTCTGCAAGGAAATTAAATAATCATCTCCATGAAATATTTAATGAAAACCAGATATATAGGATCGATCATTATTTAGGAAAGGAGACCGTGCAGAATGTACTTGTATTGCGCTTTGCCAATGGTATTTTTGAACCAATGTGGAATAGGAATTTTATCGATCATGTGGAAATTACCTCATCTGAATTCATTGGTGTGGAAGGACGCGGAGGTTATTATGAGGGTTCAGGCGCCTTGCGGGATATGATTCAAAACCATATGCTCCAGATTGTTGGCTTTATTGCTATGGAGCCTCCATCTTCTTTTCGGGCAAATGCCGTGAGAAATGAAACACTAAAAGTATTCCAATCATTTAGACGCATCAGAGAAGAAGATGTCGAGAAATTTACAGTCCGTGGTCAATATATTGAATCTACAATCCGCGGTGAAAAAATTCCTGCTTATAGAGATGAAAAAGGTGTTGCCCCCGATTCCAGAACTGAAACCTATGCTGCTATTAAGTTCTTTATAGATAATTGGAGATGGGGTGGTGTTCCCTTCTATATCCGGGCAGGCAAGCGCCTTCCTACAAGAGTTACTGAAGTAGTTATTCATTTTAAGAAAACGCCCCATCATTTATTCTCAAGGGATAATGCTGAGCAGACTGTCAACCAACTGATTATTAGGATCCAGCCCGATGAAGGAATATTATTCAAAATCGGTCTGAAACAGCCTGGTGCCGGATATAAAATTCAGAATATCAATATGGATTTCCATTATTCTGAAATGACCGATATCGAGTTGCCCCCGGCATATGGCAGACTTCTGCTTGATTGCATGCGCGCCGATTCAACTCTCTATGCTCGTGGAGATGCTGTTGAAGAATGCTGGCGTTTTGTTGATCCTATTCTTAAACAGTGGAAAGAAAATCCTGAAATAAAAATTCATGGGTATCCGGCGGGTACCTGGGGTCCTATGGAATCATTTGACCTGTTTGAGAACTCTAAATCCGAATGGAGATATCCATGTAAAAATCTGACAGACGATGGGCTCTATTGTGAATTATAATTTGTTTTCAAATACTAAAGAATTGTCTGAATACTTTGCTGAACTTTTTAGAAAACGATGCGCAGAGCTTTTACAAAAAAAAAAAAATATATTCATCGCGCTTTCGGGTGGAAATACACCGAATATATATCTTAATAAATTAGCCAATCCTCAATACTCAAAAAATATAGAATGGGAGAGAATACATATCTTCTTTGTCGATGAAAGAATGGTCCCTCCTATGGATCCGGGTAGTAATTTCCGGACTATAAATGTGGTTCTTCTTAGTAAGATTATCATCCCTGAAGAGAATATCCACAGAATAAAAGGAGAGATAGTCCCTCAGTTGGAAGTTCAGCGTTATGGCAATGAAATATTGAATAATGTAGGTAAAAAACGCGGCAGTCTCCCTGAATTTGATTGGATATTACTTGGAATAGGAAAGGATGGGCATATTGCCTCTATCTTTCCTAATGTTGAATTAAAGTATCAATTTCAGAACATTTCTGCTGTTTCAAGAAACCCGGAAACCGGACAAATCAGAATTACTATAACTGAAACTATAATCAATAATGCAGATTATGTTACTTTTATTGCGACAGGTAAAGATAAGGCTGAAGTTGCTTATGAAATATTAAAGGGTGATAAAAATAAATATCCTGCCGGTAGAATAAATCCCGCTAACGGAACTCTTGAATATTTATTTGATAAAGATGCCGCTGCTCTTCTTCTGGAACAGTGAAACTCTTAATTATTTAGAGTAATCTGTAAAATAAAAGGCATCTCCTACCTGAACTTTGTTTTTTGTCCTCTGATCAACAGCCGTAAAGAAGAAGTTAGCTTTATATTTTCCATCATTCGTTTTAAGATCCCTGTTCCTGTCAGTCCAATCATTAAATTTCTGTTCACTGGAAGCAATATTCAAAGTTACCTGGTAAACCATATTACCCTTGGCATCCTTAGTTGGACCGTTTACTGATATTGGCCCTGAATAGGAAACCTTTAACTGATCAGGACGTTCATCTATAATAGTAACTGTAAAACCGGTTATTCTTTGGAGTTCAGTTACATAAATATCTGATGCATCCATTTTGGTAGTAGCTCTGGTTATTTTGATTTCTGTTGGTCTTCGTGGATTAACCGGTACTCTTTGTTCCTGACTTCCAAACTTTACTATAATTTCCTTCTGATCAGTCAGATCAAATACTTTTTCCTGCCCCGGTGATACTACTGTAATGGGGGTTGACATATTCCTTGAATCATAAATATACGTAGGCACATTTCCGGTATTCTTTGCTTTATTCCATGTGTTCTGTATAAAGGTTTGGCTTATCGCCAAAGGAGATTGAAGAATTTTGGTTTGTTCTTTGGATTCTTCTTTTATTGGTTGTGGTGTTACAATATCAGGTGGTGCTTCCCTTATCTCCTTGGTTAAATCTGCAACTCGTTCATTCATATGAGCCAGCTTTTCCTTTAGTTCTACATTCTCTACTGCAGCATTTTCATCGACTTTAATATTAAAGTTTACTCCTTTTTTGTAAAGAGTATCTATTAATGCAACAAGTGAATCCCTTACACTTTTGCTTACTACAGTATCTTTTTTTACTACGCGGCTTAGATCAAGGTTTGCTCCCTTTAAAGCAAGGACAGTTATTACAAAAATGTAGAGAACTTGATATATTATAAACTTAGTATCACGATTTTTTCTGATCATTATTGTCCTCTACTTTTTAACAATAGATTCCAAATATTTTAATCCTGTTAAAGTTCGCTCATCATTCAAATTACTTGTAGCGTTTGAAATAGAATCAGCCATTATCTTCAGGTGCTCTATTTTATCTGCAGTCAAGCCCTGCATTCCATTAATTTTTTCAAGTACCTCATAAACAGAATTAAAATTCTTTAGTATCATCTCGCTTAATTTGGAAGTTTGATCCAGAACCAATTTATATTGTTCAAGCTCCCTGCCGGATATTTCAGGTAATGAGGTACGGTTGCCTGACTGCATACTTAACTGTTTTACTATACTCTTTGAATTTCTGATCTGTAATTGAGTATAATAGCGGTCTTTCATGTTTTTAACATTATCAACAACATTTTGAAATTCAAGTCCTAACTGATCCAAAACAGGTTCAAATAATTTTCCTATTGCTAGAATTATTAATGCTTTTACCTCAAAGGGGACAGATAATCCAAGAAACACCTCCTCTCCTAATTTAATACTTATTAGAAGTATTGCCGCCCCTATTAATGGAAGTGACATTGCAATACTATCCGTTATGGTAGTATAAGAAGAAATTATTTTATCAATTGTTTCTGTAGATGGTCTTCGTATTACTTCCTTCTTTAATTTAATAAACGCACTTAATGAAAGGGCAAAGAAAAGAACGTATATCACAACAGGAATCCACCAAAAACTATATGGCACTAAGGCTTCAGTATTTGACTGCCAGGTCGGAAAAAGACCCTTAGCCATTTTAGAAGATATGTTCCCCAATAAAGGTACATTTGCAAGATCCAGAAAAAATGAAAAAATAAGTGCTACAAAGGATATAAATGCAGGTTTTATTACTACTGAAAACCTGATTTGGCTAATTGCCACTTTTTTATATGCCTCTACTTTTTCTTCAAGAATGTTACTTTCTGAATCAGGTATATTATTGTTAATGGGCTTTTCTATAGTCTTTTCGGTTGTTATCATCATTTTACCTTAATTATTTTCTTATGGCTTGTTAATTATTTTAATAAAATACCCGCTGTAAGAGATTCGCTAATAATCGGCCTAATGCATAGTTTAGATCAAAAATACATATTTACATACAATTTTAATAATATATTAAGATTATCTTGGAATATATTCATGTTGTATTCTATTTCAAAATATGTTTAAGAAAGGAGGAATAAAGATAATTTCACTAAATCGAATGGTCATTATTTATTTGGATATTTTTTAATATGTTTGTTCTCAATATTTTCAAGTACTATGCGAAATAACCCAAAACTTTATGAAATAAATACCAGAGTCTGGCTTAAAAAGATAGGTAAAAAATTATCTGATCTCCCCTTTACATTTTTTTCTGATCTTGCTCAGAAAGGAATAAACATAGTATGGTTGATGGGGTTATGGAAAACATCCCCAAATATTGTTAGTAAATATTGTTTTACCCCAGACTTAATAAATTCGTACGACAAAGCCTTAAAAGGTTGGAAAAAAGAAGATGTAATCGGTTCCCCTTATGCTATTGATGAATATGATGTTAATCCTGAAATTGGTACATGGGGGGATCTCGTTGAATTAAGAAAAAGACTAAACAATATTGGTATAAAACTTATTCTTGATTTTGTACCGAATCATTTTAGTATTGATTCCTCTATTCTTGAAGCTAATCCTGATATTTTTCTACAGGTTGATGAAGAACTCCTGCAAAAAGATCCCTTCACTTTTTTTAGAAGTCAATATAACCCAGGTACTATCCTTGCACATGGCAGAGATCCACTATTCCCGGCATGGCAGGATACTGTTCAGGTGAATTATTTTAGTATAAATGCTAGAGAATATCTATGTAATATTTTGTTAAAATTAGTCGAAGTATGCGATGGTCTAAGATGTGATATGGCTATGCTTCCCTTGAACAATGTTTTTTATAACACATGGATGGGAGTACTTAATAAATCCAATTTAAAAAGACCCTCTAATGAGTTTTGGGATATAGCTATAAAAAAGGTTAAAGAAAAAAACAATGATTTTATTTTCCTTGCTGAGGCTTACTGGGACTTAGAATGGGATCTTCAGCAGCTTGGCTTCAATTATACTTATGATAAAAGATTGACCGATCGGCTTGTATCCGGATATCTGCCGGATGTTATTGCGCATTTAAAGGCAGACAAAGATTTTCAGAATAAATCTGTCAGATTTATTGAAAACCATGATGAACCCCGGGCAGTTTCAAAATTTGGTAAATTCAGATCTCTGGCAGCTGCAACAGTTATTGGTACTATCCAGGGTATGAAATTTTACTACGATGGTCAATTTGATGGGAAAAAAATAAGGCTTCCTGTTCAGCTTGGCAGGGAACCGGAAGAAAAAATATCGAATACGGTTAACCGATACTATGAAAAATTATTAAATATTACTAAACAGGATATTTTTATACTCGGGAATTGGGAACTTCTTGAACCAATTACTGCTGGAAATGGAAATTTATCATACCAGAATTTTTTAGCATGGCAATGGTCCTACAAAACAGAAAGAACTTTAGTAATTATCAACTATTCTGAAATTACAAGCCAGTGCAGGATAAAAATTGATTCAGTTTCAAATAGAGCTATTTTTAATATGTTTGACCTGTTGAATGGGAAGGATTTTGATCGTTTAGTTTCTGAGATAAAATCCCCCGGACTATTTATTGAACTTAAAGGATATGCTAGTCATATTCTTACATTCAGTGAATCCTAAAATCAATTATTTGCCACTTTCCTAAGATATTTTTTTTACTTTAGGATTTCTTATCAATTTCCTTATTTTTAATGAATCCAAATTAAATTTTAATCATCACATACATATGGCACAAAAAAAGAACAATATTAAGGAAAGACAGATAGGCAAAAACATAACTGTAAAAAAACCGTTTATCGACCCAAGGTTCAAAAATACAGTCTGGACAGTTTTTTTTATAATTGTCCTTTTGATTTTCTTTATTATGAATAATACTGTTCAAGTAGCTGAAAAAGGACCTTATCCCCCTACTTTTAATCCTTCAAACCATGAGGAACCTGTTAAGAAAGTGAGTGCCGAACTTGATTTAAATACTCATAAATGATATTACTAGGAGCGAAAAATGTATAATTTATTTCTTTCATTTTTGTTAATTTCTACTTTGGTAGGATGTTCTAAAAGCACTAATAACGAAAAGAAACCCTCTGATAATCAGGAAACATCAACTTTGTTAGACAATAATAATAATAAAGCTCCCGAATTTACATTGACCTCTACTGATGGGAAAAATATAAACCTATCAGACTATAACGGAAAAATAGTAATCCTTGATTTTTGGGCTACCTGGTGTCCCCCCTGCAGAAAAGGAATTCCTGACCTGATTGAAATACAAAAAGAATATGGTAAAGATGTAGTTGTTATCGGTGTTTCCCTTGATTCTGATACTAAATCAGAAGTTGTTCCATTTATACAAAAGTTCGGAATAAATTATACTGTTGTCTATGGTACACCTGAATTGGTTCAACGCTATGGCGGGGTTGATGGAATTCCAACTTCTTTTGTTATAAATAAAAATGGCGAGATAGTAAATAAACATATCGGATTAGTTCCTAAGTCAGAATTTACAGATCAAATAAATAAGCTCCTTAATAAATCCTGATTGAAACATCCGCTTTTTTCTTTATTTTTATATAAATGAAAAAAGTATTAGTCATATCATACTTTTGGCCACCATCGGGAAAAGCTTCTGTACACTGGCCTTTAAAAATAATTAAGCATTTGCCGGAATTTGATTGTGAGCCTTATGTCCTTACTGTGGCTGAAGATTCTTATACCAGGATGGATGAAAGCATGCTTAATGAAATCAATCCTGCTCTGAAAGTATATAAATCCAAATCATTTGAGCCATTCAGATTGTATAAAATATTTACCGGTCGGCATAAGAATGAACATATAATTGATTCGGAAACTATTTCTTCAACAAATAAAAACCTTACTCATCGGTTATCAATTTGGATCAGAATGAATTTGTTTGTTCCTGACGCCAGGATTGGATGGTATTTCAATGCGGTCAGGCTGGGGAAAAAAATTATAAGTAAAAATAAAATTGACGCAATAATATCTATAGGCCCCCCTCATTCCACTCAGCTTATAGCACTCAGATTAAGTAAATTATTCAGAATTCCCCACTATCCTGTGTTTATTGATCCGTGGATTGATATAATATATTATAAAGCATTTAAAAGAAGTAAAATTACCCTGGCGCTTGATAATTATTTCGAAAGAAAAGTTCTTAAACATTCTAAGGCTTCAATTTTTATCACACATACTATGAAAGATGATTACTCCAGGAAGTATGCATTCTTAAAAGAAAAGTCTTTTGTTTTGTACTGGGGATATGATGAAGATTCTTTTAATAATGTTGTTTGCGAAAGGACTAACGTTAACAATACGATTGTCCATGCAGGCAATATTTTCGATTATCAGAATCCGGTTAATTTCTGGAAATTGATTAAGCACAAAATTGATTCTGGACAAAACCTTAAACTAAAATTTATCGGTTCTGTCAGCCCAGCTATAAAAAATGAAATTGCTAATGCAGGTCTGGAAGCATATGCCGAATATGCAGGATTCTTACCATATAAAGAATTGGTTAATCAGCTATTAAATGCAAAATTCCTTCTTGTTTGTGCAAGCGAACCAAGACATGTTCCTGGTAAACTCTTTGAATATTTGAGAACTGGTAAACCAATTATAGCATTTGGCAATGATAATAAAGAAGTAAGCGAAATCCTGAAGAATTCAAATGCAGGTATGATATTTAATTATAACCAAAATGGTAGTGACTTTTTTGATTTATCTGAAAATTTCAAAACTAATCTTGAATATGTAAAAAAATTCGAACGACAGTCAATCGCAAGACAATTTAGTGAAATAATTCATATGAAAGACCCGAAATAAATTGCACCGCGTCACTAAACATCTTCCCCAAAATGAACAACAATCTGAATTTATTTATTATCGATATCTAAAGTTTAATTTAATAAGGATGTAAAATAATCAATATGATCATTCAGATTTCCGGATAAATGAATACTAATAACTCTTCTACCATTATTTCTTAATGCTTTTAAATCTCCTTGCGCTTGTGCAGTTATAAGTGTACCAAAAGAATATCCCCTTCCCGGGACATCAATATCATATACAGCATCTGAAGTAAATTGAATAAATAAACCTTTATTTCCATCTCCTTTGTGAAGTTGCCCGGTCGAATGTAAAAACCGTGGACCATAACCGGATGTAACTGCGATATGAAATTTGTTCCTCAAAGCTATTTTAAGTTTATCAATGGAAGAATCAAGATTAGTTGAAAAAGGGAGGAAGCATTGAATTGAGAAATAATCTCCTGCTGCTGCCTTGGAAATAAATTCAATAAATGCTGGCTTTATATCTTTAGAGTTAAATTTTCCAAACAAGGATATATTATTTTGGATTATAGCAGGAGTTTCAACAGGAAGCTTACCAGTTTGTTTAAACTGCTCCATACTTTCATTTGCTAATGTTTTAGCAAGTTGAACATTTGGCTGATCAAATGGGTTAATTGCCATGATTGATCCAGCCATCGCAGTTGCAATTTCCCACTTATAAATCTCTTTTCCCAGGTCATAAACATCATCAAGATGAATAACTACAACCGGGAATCCGGCATTTTTCAATTTTACTACAATGCTATCATAATTAGTATTATCATCATCCTTGACCCTTAAATGAATGAAAACCCTATCAGTGCCATAAACTTCCAATGCACCGGTAGGTTCTGATATTACCGGGATTATTCCTTTCCCCTCTTTACCCGTACTCTCAGCAATAAGTTGTTCAATCCAGGAGGGAATTGAAGAGATTTTTGGAGATGCAAAAAATGTTATTTTATCCTTTTTCCTCAGATTTAGTTCCCCAAGTAATGCACCCAGTCTGAATCCCTCACTCAATAAAAGATCAGAATTTTTACTACAATTTTTTTCCATCTTTTCAGCATTCTTCAATAATTCACTAATGTCTACCCCTATTAGAACAGCAGGGACTAGTCCGAAATAAGTCAAAGCTGAATATCTGCCCCCAACTTCGCCAGGAGTAATAAAAATCTTTTTGAATTTATTGTCAAGAGCTATAGATTCAATTCCTGAACCCTTATCGGTAATAGCAATGAAATGATCCCCTGGATTAGTACCGATTTTCGATAAGGAATCATAAAATAAATAGAAGAAAGACATAGTTTCAGTTGTTCCGCCTGATTTACTCGAAACGATAAACAGCGTCCTGTTGATATCACAGATATCCACGATTCTTCTTACTGACAAAGGATGGGTGCTATCTAAAACTGTGAGAGCAGGATACCCCTTTTTTTTTCCAAACGTTTTATAAAATACCTCCGGTGCCAGACTGCTCCCCCCCATTCCCAAAAGGACAATATTATCAAAAACTTTTTTTACGCTTTCCGCAAACTCATTTAATTCATTAACATGATTCTGCATTGATAAGGGTAAATTCAGCCATCCCAGACGGTTTGATAATTCAATATTTTCTTCAGGTTTCTGTTTCCAAAGAGTTGAGTCAAGATTCCAAAGTCTAGCGCAGGAATTATTTTCCTCCCATAACTGTAAACGATTTTCAACTGCTAATAAAATATCCTCTGTTGCTAATATCTCCTGCCCTTTATCTGGCATGTTCAACCTTTTTCTTATTCTCAATTGTCGATATTAAATCGCGGAAGGACTTTGCAAATGAGTCAACCCCATCTACAGTTAATTTTTTGGTTATTTCAGTAAAATCAATTTTCAAATCTTTTAGGGATTTCATTTGTTTCCTGGCTTCCTCGACTTTATCTTCAATTGCATTATAAACTTTACCCTTGGTTTTAAATGCTTCGATAGTGGCTGGGGGCATTGTGTTTACAGTGTTTGCTCCAACAAGCTCATCAATATAAATAGTTTCGGGATAAGATGGGTTCTTTGTACTTGTACTTGCCCAAAGAAGTCTTTGGATACTAGCTCCTTTTTCCTTCAATTTCTTAAATCTGTCAGTATTAAATATTTCTTTGCTTTTTTCATAAACTAATTTCGCATTTGCTATCGCAATCTTACCTTTTAATATTTGATTATCCACTTTATCAAGTTCCTTATCAACAGCAGTATCTATCCTGCTAATAAAGAAACTGGCAACAGATTTAATTTTCTTTATACTTTCGTTATTTTTATTTCTTTCCTCCAATCCGCCTATATATGCTTCTACAACCTGTTCATATACCTGCTGAGAAAATATAAGTGTAACATTGATACAAACACCTTCCGAAATCATCTGTTTAATTGCCGGCAAACCTTCCTGAGTAGCTGGGATCTTAATCATAACATTTGGACGATTAACCTTTTTATTTAAGCGACGCGCTGCATTTATTGTCCCTTCAGTATCGTAAGCCAGTTCAGGAGAAACCTCTATACTTACAAATCCATCGACACCTTCTGTTTTCTCGTAAACATTAAATAATACATCTGCAGCACCCTGTATATCGGTTATGGCTAAATCTTCAAATAATTCATCCGAAGTTAAAGAGCCATTCTTTAATAATAGCATTTCAATCTGTTCATCGTAGGCGGAACCACTACCTATTGCTTTCTGAAAAATTGTGGGGTTACTTGTAACTCCTTTTAGTCCTACTTCTTCAACAAGTCTTTCTAATTCTTTATTATTTAACAAATCTCTGCTGATATTATCAAGCCATATGCTTTGTCCAATCTGTTCAAGTTCTTTAAATCGGTTATTCACGAGCACTCCTATTTTTTGTTTTCTAAATCTTTAATTTTCTCTAATCTTTTATTATACCTTAATTCGTTAAGAAATGTTGCATTTAGGAACGCAGAAATCAATTCCTTTGCTAATTGCTCACCAATTACTCTTGCACCCAAACACAATATATTCATACAATCATGCTCGACACCCTGCCTTGCAGAATATGTATCATGACATACAGAAGCTCTTGCACCTTTAATCTTATTTGCAGCAATACAAGCCCCTACTCCACTTCCGCAAATTATGATTCCTTTATCAGATATTCCTGAAACAACATTCCTCGAAACTTTTTCTGCAAAGTCTGGATAGTCATCATCAATATTATAAACTTCATTACCAAGATCAATTACATTTATTTTCTGTTCTTTTAACCAATTGATAATAACTAATTTTAAGTCAAAACCACCATGATCACATCCAATAGATACTTTCAATTTATTCTCAAAAATTATAATTATAAATTTATGAATTATTTTAAGAATTACCTCGAAACCATAAATTATCGACTATTAATTCGTTATTTATTGAATATTAAATTTAATTTCGATAAAAACATCATAAAAGTGACTGGGATAACATTTTTTTTGAATTTATTTTAGAACTTTAGTTTAAGATTTATTAGTTTTATACGCTCTATTAATTAAACTACTAAAAACATAAAAAGAATAAAAATATGGGAACCCGTTATAAAGGAACTGAAAAAGAAACAACTGCTCTAAATACTTTTCTTAAGTTGGTAAGAGCTGCTGAATCTACGTTATCAAGAGTAAATCTATCACTTACAAAATCGAACTTAACCGAAAGTCAATATGCAATTCTTGATGCATTATATCATATTGGACCTTTGTTTCAAAAAGATCTCGGTAATAAACTTTTGAAAACAGGTGGTAATATTACACTTGTTATTGATAACCTTGAAAAAAGGAAATTAGTAATTAGGGAGAGAAGAGAACAAGACAGGCGATATTTTACGATTCATCTGACTAAACAGGGAAAGAGCCTATTTCAGAAAGTATTCCCGGGGTATCTTAAATTAGTTATTGAAGAAATGCAGAAATTGTCTAAGAGTGATCAGGTTGAACTACAGCGTCTCTGCAAAGTTATTGGATTATCTCCTACAACTCAGAAAAAGTAATTTTCGAAACAGCCGGTCATTCTTTAATTTCTTTCAATATCATGGGGAGAAGGTTACCGGCTTTTCCTATAAAAGATTCACGTGCTAGAATACTTATATCAGTTTTTTCTATATTAATTTCAAAAATAATAGCTCCGCAATCTTTTGCAGTATAAATAAGTGAAGCGGCTGGATATACTACGGCCGATGTCCCGACAACGAAAAAGATATCACAATTTGAAGCGGCTAATTCTGCCCCTTGGAATTGGTCTTGCGGTAGATATTCACCGAACCAAACTACATCCGGTCTTATTAAACCACCACACCTACATTTGGGAACTTCTGGAATTTCGTTGATCTCATTGTAAAATGTTTTACACTTCATGCAATAGTTCCTTTCAATATTGCCATGAAGTTCAAAAATATTTTTGCTTCCTGCTCTTTTATGAAGATTATCTATATTTTGAGTTATAACTGTAACCTTCGGTAGATACTTTTGAAATTCAGCTATGGCGATGTGCCCCTGGTTTGGTTCTGCATTTCTGACAATATCATGACGATATTTGTACCATTCCCACACCATATCCGGATTTTTCATAAAACCATTAATATTTGCTAATTCTTCCGGTTTGAATTTATTCCAAATACCATCTTTACCCCTGAAAGTAGCAATACCGCTTTCTTGTGACATGCCCGCACCGGAAAAAAAGACTACATGTCCAGCATTTTTAATCTTCTCAATATCTGACTTTTTAATATCTAACATGATGACTTTTAATAGGCTCTACCCTTCTTGGGGAATACCATGATTAAAAAGATCGGTTGAAGCCAGGGGTAAAAATTTTGTCCATTTCCCTTTATCCTTTACTTCGTTAAGAGCACTCTTATACGCATTTACTTTAGCGCTTAATTCATCAGCCTGGTATAATGTTATTGCCTCAAGCGTTTTGGGTACAACAGGAGAGGCGAATTCAAGCTTTCCCTGATGACTTAATATTATGTGAAGCAAACAATCCCTTAGATCATCGGGAAAATTCGGAATTTTTTTACAACCCTCATTTATAAGTATAGCTGCAATTACTATATGTCCGAGAAGCTTACCTCTTGTTGTATATTCAAAGGATGAATCAAATTTAAGTTCTTCGGTTTTACCATAATCATGCATTAATGCTCCGCAAATTACAAGATCCCGGTTAATTTCAGGATGAATATCGCACATTAGATCGCAGATTCTTATAAGTTCAAGAGAATGTTCCAGCAGTCCGCTTAGATAAGAATGATGCCAATATTTTCCTGCGGGTGCATCTGAAAATTTCAATATATTATTTTCATTAAAAAACTGATCCATTAAAAGAAATAAATTGGGGTTTCTTATCTTTTGAATTCTATTCTTTAATTCGTTCTTCATTTCTTCAACATTTCTTTTAGATCTGGCAAGAAAATCAGAAGGAACTATGTCGTCATTAGAATCGGCTGTTTTGATTGACATGATTTTAATCTGTCCTACTCCCTGATATTCATCCACAGAACCTGTAACTTTAACAATATCTCCGGTCTTTAATTCAGAAAATAATTTGGAGAAATTTTCCCATATATTTGCACTCAGTGCAGTCGTTTTATCTGCAAGTTCTAAATAAAGATATTGGTTATTGGATTTGGTTAGTTTTATTTCACACCTTTTTAGCAACAGGAAATGATTTATCAATTCTCCCTTTTTCAGCTTAATAAGTTCTGTTTGAGTTAACATAACAGCAATTCCTTTTTAAGAACGAATTTATAATTCTTTTACTACTTCAAAAATACTTTCTTTTGGAAGATGTGCAATTACAGATCTTCTTAAAAGATCAATGGATACAGCGATAGTTTTTCCATTATCACTTTCATGCACAACACCAATAATGCCCTCAAAGGGGCCTTCCCTGATTTTGACTTTAACACCAGGCATTAAACCTTCCTGTATTGAAATATCAGATTCCCTGGAAAGCATCCTTTTAAGATTATCAATCTGCCACTCAGGAATTTTAGCAGGTCTGCCATTGTCAAAAACACATCTTACAACAGAATACTGTTCAAGTGACAATTTTCTTTCTTTCTCATCAGCCAAAATAAAAATATAACCTTTAAGTATAGGTTCCAGAATTTTTTTCTTACGGTCACTCCATTTTTTCCATTTGACAACTACAGGAAGATAATGCTGAATACCAATAGATTGTAGTTGTTCTGCTGCTTTAAATTCGCTTCTGGAACGGGTATATAGAGCAAACCAGTCCTTGTCCACTTTATTTTCAATATTATCTGATACTTGCGACATAAAAGCTTTCAATTAAAATTTAACTACATTTCTGCCAATAGAATAATAAGTAAAATGAAAATCCTGCATTTTATCAATATCATATAAATTCCTGCCATCAAAAATAACCGGCTTTTTTAATAATGCTTTCACCCTGCTAAAATCAGGTTTCCTGAATTCATTCCATTCAGTTACAATAATCAGGGCATCAGCATTCTCCAGAGCTTTATATGTTCCTTTAGCCAATTTAATTTTGCCATTATACATTTCATTGAAGTTATCCATGGCCTCCGGATCATATGCTGTAACTGATGCACCAGCTTTCATTAAAAGATCAATAATTTTTATAGAAGGTGCGTCCCTTACATCATCAGTGTTGGGTTTAAAGGCAAGCCCCCACATAGCAAAATGCTTTCCTTTGATTTTACAATTATAATGAAGTTTTATCTTTTCAAAAAACCTGATTCCCTGTAGATTATTTATTTCAACTACAGATTTTAGTATTTGGAAATCATAATTATTTTCATTTGATGTATTTATTAATGCTTTAACATCTTTAGGGAAACAGGAACCGCCAAACCCAATTCCCGGAAACAAAAATCTTTTACCTATCCTTGAATCGGAACCAATTCCAATCCTTACTTTGTCAACATCAGCCCCAGTTATCTCACAGAGATTTGCAATTTCATTCATAAAGCTAATTTTAGTTGCCAGAAATGAATTTGCAGCATATTTGGTCATTTCTGCTGATTTTTCATCCATAAAAAAGATCGGATTACCGGATCTGATAAATGGCTCATATAATTCCTCCAGAACAGATTTTGTTTTTTGATTGGATGTACCGACCACTACTCTTTCAGGCTTCATAAAATCTTCAACTGCCATACCCTCTCTAAGAAATTCGGGATTTGAAGCAACATCAAAATCAAAATCGGGAGCATATTTTTTAACAGCAAAACGCACTTTTTCTGAAGTACCGACCGGTACTGTGCTTTTATTGACTAGGATTTTAAATCCTATATCGGGATTATCATGGAAAAATTTTCCCAAATCTTCAGCTACACCGATTACATATTTTAAATCAGCGCTCCCATCTCCATCCTGTGGAGTTGGAAGGCATAAAAATAATATTTCCGAATTTAGAATAGCCTTATGCAGATCAGTAGTAAAAGAAAGGCGCCCATATTTTATATTTCGTTCAAAAAGAATCTCAAGTCCAGGTTCATATATAGGTACGATTCCCTCTTTCATTTTATCTACTTTATTGGCATCAATATCAACACAAATAACATCATTACCAGTTTCAGCGAAGCAAGTTCCTGAGACAAGCCCCACATATCCAGTACCTATTACAGATATTTTCAATATTTCCTCCTAAATTTCTGAGTATTAAATATAAAAATTATAGAACGAACATTAATATGAAATTCAATAATTAATTCAATGCGGAATGTAATATTTCTTTTACTTTATTGACATTGAAAGGCTTTTGAAGAATGGCTGTAATTGTATATTCATTATATAATTTTTTAATTCCTTCCTGGATATCAGATACTAATACTATAATTGGAATCTTAAATCCTTTTTCCGCTTTTCTTATTGATTTTAACAGTTGGAGACCATCCATGAATGGACCTTCATGTTTGGCTATAATTAGTGACGGAATTTTACCGGAAATAATTAACAATGCCTCATAACCATTATCGGTTAAGATTAATTCGTATCCAGGAAAATAATCATTTAAAACACTCTCAAAATATGTTCTTTCTTCTTTATCGTCATCAACGAGAAGAATAATATTCTGAGAAGCTTGGACTGTAAAATGGAATTCAGTTCCTTTATCCACTTCAGAAAAAAACCAAATATCGCCGAGATGTTTATCAACAATTTCTTTAACAAGGCTTAATCCAAGACCAGTTCCTTTTTCTCCCTTTGTACCGTCAGTCGAAAATTTCTTATCAACTTTAAACAACTTTTCTTTTGAATGTTCCGGTATCCCTATTCCAAAATCCTTTACAATAATTTCGATCTTATCATCATTAAATGCTCCCGCGCTTATCTCGATATGTTTATTTTCGTGTGAGAATTTTATTGCATTGCTCAATAAATTCGTAATAACCTGGGTTATTAATTTTTCATCTGTTTTGATAAATAAATTTTCAGGAATGTTCGTTCTAATGTCTATATTTTTTCTTATTGCATTACCCGTTAGGGATGCAATACAATTGAATACTGTAGACAGAACATGGATGCGGTCCGATTCGACTCTCATACGCCCCGTCTGAAGCCTTGACCAGTCCAGCAAATTGTTAATCAACTGGAGCTGATTTTGAGAGGACTCATGTATATAATTAAGATATTCATTTTTTTCATTTTGGGTGAGATCCGGCTCATTCATTAGTATCTCGGAAAACCCAAGAATACTTGTAAATGGTGCACGAAGGTCATGTGAAAGAATAGAGATGAAATTATCCTTGGACTTATTCAGCTTATGAAGGTTTTCATTTTCGGTGAGAAGGAAGTATTCATTTTTTTTAATCTCATTTATGTTTTGAATAAAACCATAATAAGAATCAATTTCCCCTCCAGTATTTTTTTTAACGCTGATCCATTCTTTCAACCAAACAGGATTCTGATCTTTACCAATTATCCTGTATATAGTTGTACAATTTTCTTCATCTGAATTACCAATAAATTTATTGTAAATCTTACTAATGAATGTAAAATCTTCAGGAGAGACAAGGGAATAAAATCCGTCAGCTTTATCTAATAATTCATTAAAAGAATAACCTGTAATTTTCAGAATATTTTCCGAAAACACTTTTTTAGTAAAATCTTTAGATAATGATTTCCATACACAAATGGTATCAGATTCTTTGATAAATGAGAATAAATCTGACTCCGAATTTATAATTGAATCTTTATTTGAAACTTCCATCATGCTAAAGATCTGGGGTAATATAATTTAAATTTATACACATAACTTAGTAAAAAACAATTAGAGTTAAATAAAAACTTTCGCTATATCTATTAACAGGGCAGGATTGTTTATCAGAGCAGTTGTAAATAGTTTTCCTAATGTGCGTTTATTTAAAGGTATTTTTGAAAAGGAATGAGCGATATTATTAAATTTTTCATCATCAAAATTATATATGCCATTTTTTAAGCGGTTATTGATTTCATGTCGTTTACCAACACGTTCCTACGAGACTTTCTCATAGGTCAAGATATGGTCTGGTTTATTCATTTTAATGGATTCACCAGCTATTCTTCCAGCAATGCTTCCTCCAATCATGCCGCTGGAAATACCGCCTCCGCTTAATGGATTAACCTGCCGGGCGGCATCCCCCGCAAGGACCATCCCCGGTATAGAAATTCTTTTCAATGTAATTGTACTTGGAACACCTCCTGCCACTGAAGTTAAAATGGGTGCATCCGGAAAATTCTTTTCCATGAAACTATTTAGATAATATAATGCTGATCTTTTTTTACCTTCCATACCACTTATACCCAAACCAATGTTAGCAGAATAACCTGACTTGGGAAACACCCAGAAATAGCCACCAGGGGCTACATTTTTTCCGAAATAAAAATATAACGTATTGGAATCGACTTTAATATTGGATGCAGTAACCTGTACACAACATTCCATATTCCGGAAATCAGTAAATGTTTCTAGGCCTGCCCATCTGCCAATCCTGGATTCAACACCATCAGCACCAATTACAATTTTACTTTTTAATTCTTTCTGCTCTCCCTGATATTCGTATTTAACTCCAGCTACTACATTATCTTCTAAAAGAAGGCCGTTAACATAAGCTCTTGTCAGAATTTGGGCTCCGCAATTAGCAGCTGATTTTGCTAATTCATAATCAAAGATTTTTCTATCTAGGATATATCCAGATTCACCAAATTCAATTAGGGATTCAGTCCCATCCGGAGAAATGAGAGAAAATTTGCTAATCTTAGAAGCAATCCATTTTTCATCTAACTGAATAAATTCTTCCACTCCCTTTTTACTTATCGCCTCACCACATCGTACCGGATAGCCCACATCCCTGTCTTTTTCAAGCATTAATACAGAAACCCCCTGTTCAGCCGCGAAACGTGCAGCCATAGAACCAGCAGGGCCTGCTCCCACCACAATAACATCGAACTTATCTTTCATAAAATTCTTTAGTATTAAACTAAAATGCCTTCTTTATTAAATTTTATTGCCTCAACTGGACACGACCAAATACACTTTGCACAATTTGTACATCTATGATCAATAATAGAAATTTCTGCTTCTTTTAATTCAATGGCATCTTCGGGACAAATTCCGACACAACATCCGCAGAAGTCGCATTTACCTGGCAAAATGTCTATTAATAATTTACCGGTCCTGGATTCTCTGTACATATATAACTAAAATTAATAGTTTGAAAATAACTGAAGAAAATATAACCTGCGATTTAAATAAATTCTTCGTTTAGCCTTTTTTTATCTGCGTGATATTGATTTAAAATATGAAGTAATTCAACCCCTTGATCTTCCGAAGTTGCATCTTTTACCTGGACCAGGATATCATTAATTTGATTATCAATCTGCACTGTCCTGAATTTTTTCATGGTATCCATACATACTTTTGATAAAACAGAATAGTTGTCCTTGCCCGGATATAATTTTTCCCAACTGCTGCTAATGGAATATTTATCAATAGATAGTTTGTGTAAGTATTCTTTTAATTCCTCATCATCAATTTTATCAATAACGGAAGCAACCTCAAATGAATTCTTATTATTAATTTCTTCAAAAACCAACTCAGCAGTTTTTCTATTTAATTCAATTATTAAATCCTTTGGGGATATATGATTAAAAATAAATTTAATCAAATCAATATTTCCTGACAGGAAAAGTAAAATTATATCACGTTCGAGAAACTGAACTTCAGGGGTAATTTTAATTTCCTTATTCGGAAAAACCTTGTAGGACTGTGTTTTTTCTTTGGGAGATTTATCCTGCCTATTCTCTTTCATCAGGATCTTATCAAGCTCCGATTCAAGTAACTTTTCTCTAAGTCCAAATCTTTTTGATATATTCTTAATATAAAAGTTTCTTTTAAGCTCATCTTCCATAAAGGATAATGATTTTACAAGGTTCCTTATTGCTTCGGCTGATCTGCTACTATCAGTAAAATAACCTTCCGCCTCATATAAAGCAGTTTGATATTCATGAAAACTAACGGATAATTTAATCAGATCGTCAAACTTTTCTCTTCCGAATTGATTTACATAGGAATCGGGATCCTCACCTTTTGGCAGGGAAGCTATTTTAATTTCAAAATCTTTTCGCAATAATATTTCAATACTTCTCATGGAGGCTTTGACACCTGCAATATCAGCATCAAATAGAAGGACTACATTTTTAGTGTAACGTGAAAGTAAAGATACCTGGTCTTCAGTTAATGCAGTGCCTGAGACCGCAACTACATTTTTAATTCCATTCTGGAAAAGAGAGATAAGATCCATATATCCCTCAACCATAATAACTTTAGTTAATCTTCTTATTTCATCCTTGGCATGCGATAGCCCATACAGTACTTTGCCTTTTGTATAAATAATCGATTCGGGTGAATTTAGATATTTGGCTGTATATTCACTTTTCTCAAGAATTCTGCCACCAAATCCAACCACCCTTCCATTGGGAGAATCAATCGGAAAGATTATCCTTCCGGAAAATTTATCAAATAAATGCCCCTCATTTCCTTTACCAATTAATCCTAATTGCAAAGCTTTTTCAAGATCAATACGGTTTTTAGCAAATTCCACAAAGGCATCCCTTTTAAAAGAAGCAAAACCAAGTCCAAATGCTCTTATTGTTTGAGTTTTAATTTTTCTTCGATGAAAATATTTTCTTCCGATTTCTCCTTCATTTTCATTTAACAGAATATCTGAGAAATACTTAGCCGCAAAATCATTAACATCATACAATATTTCTTGTTCGCTTTGTTTTTCAGGATTTTGCTGGTCTTCAAATTCAATTTGGATTCCTAATCTATCGGCTACACTTTTAACTGATTCTATAAAAGAAATCTTTTCATATTCCATCAGAAATTTGAAAACATTTCCGCCACTATGGCAGCCGAAGCAGTGAAATATTTGTTTTTCTTCACTAACAGTAAAAGAAGGGGTTTTTTCATTGTGAAAGGGGCATATACCTAAGAAATTCTTGCCTCTTTTTCTCAGATTGATAAATTCCGATATAATATCAACAATATTAACAGCTGATCTGATCTCTTCTATTTTATTTTCAGGTATGCGCATTTTCTCTTTATAATAAGTCTAAAATTATGAAAATAAACCTAGGAGAAAAATGATAAAAGGTAAAATATTATACTTTCTTAAAATTAAGAAATGAGAAAAGATTCTATTTACTTATTTCCATAAATGATAATAAAATCATCCAAAATGAGGCATTTAGCACCTCATATCGTGGTATAATATTTGGCTAAAATAGGGAATTCAAATTGAATTTAAGATTTATTTAATAATGGTAAAATAATGGAAAGAAAAAAGGTAACTATTGACGGTAATGAAGCAGCGGCATATGTTGCATTCAGAACAAATGAGGTTATAGCGATATACCCTATCACCCCCTCCTCGAATATGGGAGAATGGTGTGATGCATGGGCTGCTGAAAACAAGAAAAATATTTGGAATGAAACTCCAATCGTAAGTGAGCTTCAAAGTGAAGGTGGAGCTTCCGGAAGCGTACATGGTGCTTTGCAAACAGGATCGCTTACAACAACATTTACGGCTTCACAGGGTCTGCTTTTAATGATACCGAATATGTTTAAGATTGCTGGAGAATTGACGTCAACAGTTTTTCATGTTTCGGCAAGATCAATTGCTGCACAGGCATTATCAATATTCGGTGACCATAGTGATGTAATGGCAACCAGGTCTACAGGATTTGCCCTACTATCATCAAATTCCGTACAAGAGGTTATGGATTTTGCACTCATATCGCAGGCAGCAACACTTAAATCCAGAGTTCCATTTCTCCACTTTTTTGATGGTTTCAGGACTTCACATGAAGTAATGAAAATAGAGCAGCTCACAGAGAATGACATTCGCTCAATGATTTCAGATGAAATGGTGATTGCACACCGAAACAGGGCACTTACTCCAGATAATCCATTTATGAGAGGAACTGCCCAGAACCCCGATGTTTATTTCCAGGGAAGAGAAACAGTTAATCAGTTTTACATTGATTGCCCGGGAATTGTCCAGGATCAGATGAATATTTTTGCTAAACTAACCGGACGTCAATATAATCTATTTGATTATTATGGCGCTTCTGATGCAGAAAGAATAATTGTAATGATGGGCTCAGGTGCTGAAGCAGTTGAAGAAACCGTTGAATACCTGACATCGAAAGGAGAAAAAGTTGGAATATTAAAAGTAAGACTTTATCGTCCTTTCTCTATAGATCATTTTATAAATGCATTGCCAAATTCAACTAAAGTCATTACAGTTTTAGACAGAACAAAAGAACCAGGTGCTTCAGGCGAACCTTTATATCTTGACATTGTAAATGCTATTTCAGAAAAGCATATAAATGGCGAGTTAAAATTTGCATACCCCAAGATAACGGGTGGAAGGTATGGTCTTTCATCAAAAGAGTTTACTCCTGCGATGATAAAAGGAGTCTTTGATGAAATGAAAAAGAGTAAACCTAAAAATCATTTCACCATAGGTATTGTTGATGACTTAACACATACAAGCCTTGACTACGATGCTTCATTTTCAGTTGAACCTGATGAAACATTCAGAGGTAAATTCTATGGATTAGGTGCAGATGGGACAGTTGGTGCGAATAAAAACTCAATCAAAATAATCGGAGAGGGTACTAAATATTTCGCCCAGGGTTATTTTGTATATGATTCAAAGAAATCGGGATCGACTACAGTTTCACATTTAAGGTTCGGACCAAAGGAAATAAAATCGACTTATTTAATTAATAAAGCTAACTTTATAGCATGCCACCAGCAGGGATTCCTTGAAAAGATGGATATGCTTGATGATGCAGCAGAAGGCGCAACTTTTCTCTTAAATACACTAATACCCAAAGATAAAGTTTGGAACTTCTTACCTGAAAAAGTTCAGCAAGATCTTATTGAAAAGAAGATGAAGTTATATATTATTGATGCTTATAAGGTTGGCGAAGAAACAGGCATGGGTGTGAGAATAAATACAATTATGCAGACTTGCTTCTTTGCGATTTCCAAAATCTTTCCAAAAGATGAAGCTATTGATATGATAAAGAAATCTATCAAAAAGACATATGGTTCAAAAGGAGAGAAGATTGTACAGATGAATTTTGATGCAGTGGATAAAACACTTGCAAACTTATTTGAGGTTGATATACCTGCCCATGTAACAAGCAAAATAAAACTTGCCGATGCTGTATCTGCAAATGCTCCGGAATTTGTACAAGAAGTTACAGCAAGAATTATTTCAGGGCATGGTGATTCGATTCCTGTCAGTATGATGCCCATTGACGGGACCTATCCTACAGGAACAGCGATGTGGGAAAAAAGAAATATTGCATTAGATGTACCTGTATGGGACGATGAAATATGCATTCAATGTAATAAATGCGTAATCGTTTGTCCTCATGCTTCCATACGAGCAAAGGTATATGATGAAAAATTATTATCAAATGCTCCTGCTACATTCAAATCAACAAAATTCAAAGGAAAGGATTTGGGTGAAGGCATGGCATATTCTTTACAGATTGCAGTTGAAGATTGTACAGGCTGTGGTCTTTGCGTTGATGTTTGTCCAGTAAAGAACAAAAAAGAAACTAAACTCAAAGCAATTAACATGAACCAGCAGCTTCCGATCAAAGAAGCGGAAAGAGCCAACTGGGATTATTTCTTAGGTTTACCTGAATATGACAGGACAAAATTAAACATATCGGCTATAAAAGATTCACAGTTCTTGGTTCCTTTGTTTGAGTTCTCAGGTGCCTGTTCAGGATGCGGTGAAACTCCTTATGTAAAACTTGTTAGCCAGTTGTTCGGCGATAGAGCTGTAATAGCTAATGCTACAGGATGCTCATCTATTTATGGTGGAAATCTTCCGACAACTCCATGGACGAAAAATAAGGAAGGAAGAGGCCCTGCATGGTCCAATTCTTTATTTGAAGATAATGCTGAATTCGGTTTCGGATTCCGTTTATCAATAGACGCACATAACAGCCAGGCGAAAAATCTGATTAAGAAATACTCTAATGAAATAGGAGGAGACTTAGTTGATGCCATACTAAGTGCTGATCAAAAGGATGAGACTGGAATTTATGACCAAAGAGAAAGAGTAAAGATGCTAAAAGAGAAGTTAACGGCATTTATGAATGAAGGATTTGATGGAGATAAGTTATCAGATCTAACTCATCTTATAAGTCTTGCTGATTATCTTGTTAAAAAATCAGTCTGGATAATGGGAGGTGACGGCTGGGCATACGACATAGGGTATGGTGGATTAGATCACGTACTTGCATCAGGCAAAAATGTTAATGTACTTGTCCTGGATACAGAAGTTTATTCAAACACAGGCGGACAGGCTTCCAAGTCGACCCCAAGAGGAGCAGTAGCGAAATTTGCCGCTGCCGGTAAGACAATGCCAAAGAAAGATCTTGGACAAATAGCAATGACTTATGGAAATATTTATGTCGCTAAAGTAGCTATGGGTGCTAACGATCTTCAGACTTTAAAAGCATTTATTGAAGCAGAAGCTTACGATGGACCTTCTTTAATAATTGCCTACAGTCATTGCATAGCACACGGTATAGATATGGAAACAGGAATGAAAAACCAGAAAGCTGCTGTAGATTCAGGACATTGGCCATTATTCAGATATAATCCTGATCTAATAAAAGAAGGTAAAAATCCATTTAAGCTGGAATCCAAAGGGTTGAAAATACCATTCAAGGATTACGCTTATATGGAAACCAGGTATAAGATGCTTACAAAATCTCATCCTGATTTAGCCGCTAAACTTATAGAAGAAGCACAGCATGATACTGAAGTTAAGTGGAAAACCTATGAACAAATGGCAGCTTTACCCGGTAACGATAAATAATTAAAAGGAAATAAAATGGATCTATCAACCACTTATTTAGGCTTAAATCTAAAAAACCCTATAGTGCCATCTGCCGGTCCGTTATCAACTAATATTGATAATATTAAAGCAATGGAAGATGCAGGTGCAGGTGCGATTGTGCTTTATTCTCTTTTTGAAGAAGAAATTGAACATGATGCCCTCGAATTAAATCATTATACGTTGGCAAACACCGATTCATTTCCTGAAGCACAATCTTTCTTTCCAGTACCATACGATATAAAGATTGGAGGCGAAGATTATCTTAACCATTTAAGAAAGGCAAAGGAATCAGTAAATATTCCTATCATAGGTAGTTTGAACGGTAAAAAATTAGGCGGCTGGGTAGATTATGCTAAGAAGATAGAACAAGCCGGAGCTGATGCTCTTGAGTTAAATATATATATTCTTTCGGCTGACCATCATAAAAGCTGTACTACTATTGAAAACACGTATCTTGATATTGTAAAGTCTGTACTTGAAAATGTTAAAATCCCTGTTGCTGTAAAACTTCATCCTTTTTTCACATCAGTATCAGAACTTGTATTTAAACTTGACCAGACCGGAGTTAAAGGGTTAGTTCTTTTCAACCGGTTCTATCAGCCGGATATTGATCTTGACAAGCTTGAAGTAATTCCAAACGTTTTACTTAGTACACCTATGGATTTAAGACTCCCCCTCAGATGGACAGCGATTCTTTATGGACAGGTAAAGGCTGACCTTGCTGCTACCAGCGGAATCTATTCTGCAGAGGATGCCTTAAAATTGATTATGGCTGGCTCAAAGATTACGCAAATGCTATCGTGTCTGCTGAAAAATGGAATTCCTCATATTGCAGAAGTATTGAAACATATGGTTCAATGGATGGAAGAGCACGAATATGAATCTTTGAACACAATGAGAGGAAGCATGAGTTATATTAATATTGCTGATCCTGCCCAGTTTGAAAGAGCAAATTATATGAAAGTGCTGCATTCATATAAATAACATATCTTAATTGATTCAAAAAAAAACTTCGCTTATGCACAGCGAAGTTTTTTTTATTTATATCCTACCAGATTTTAACCTGTTTATCATCAGGCATTCGCATAGGATCTCCTGATTTAACTCCGAATGCTTCCCAGAATTCCGGCATATTACTTAACGGAGCGTTTACTCTCTGTTTTCCGGGAGAATGGGGGTCGGTCTTAATTCTCAATTTCAAAGCTTCATCCCTTATATTATTTTCCCATATATGGGCATAGCTCAAAAAGAATCTCTGAACGGGAGTAAAACTACCAATTTTTTCTCCCTTAATATATTGATCTGTTTTCTTAAACGCAGTTAATGAAATGTTTAAACCTCCTAAATCGGCAATGTTTTCACCTTGTGTAAGCTCTCCATTAACATGGAAAGTATCAATTGCTGCAAAAGAATTAAACTGGTTTATAATAGCTTTACCTCTTTCATCGAATTTAATACCATCGTCTTTAGTCCACCAATCTTTAATATTTCCCTGGGCATCAAACTGTCTTCCCTGATCATCAAATCCATGAGTAATTTCGTGTCCAATTACCACACCCATTCCACCGTAATTAACAGCATCATCTGCATCTACATTAAAGAAAGGAGGCTGTAGTATAGCAGCCGGGAATACTATTTCATTCATAACAGGGTTATAATAAGCATTTACAGTTTGAGGCAGCATTTCCCATTCCGTACGATCAACAGGTTTTCCGATTTTATTAAATTCTTCCCTATTGAGGAATTCGCTTGCATTCATATCATTTTCAAGATAGGAAGCTCTGGATATTTCCAAAGAAGAGTAATCCTTCCATTTATCCGGATAGCCTATTTTAATATTAATAGCTGCTAATTTTTTCAAAGCTTCTGCCTTAGTGGCATCTCCCATCCAATCAAGGATAGTAATACGTTCTTTTAAAGCAGCAATCAAATTATTAACAATCTTCTTTGCCCGATCTTTAGCTTCAGGAGGAAATGTTTTAGAGACGTAAACCTCACCGAGGATTTCACCCAGGGCAGAGTTTGTAGATTGCATAACTCTTTTCCATCTGGGCTGAATAACTTTTGCACCCTGCATGAATTTACCACCGAATTCGAAACTTTCATTTACGAAATTTGAACTAAGACTATTTGCTGTACCTCTAATTAAATGCCATTTTAAATATGGTTTGAGATTATTTATATCAACTTTCTGAAGCATAGAACTTAGATCTTTAATAAAACGAGGTTGATTAACGTCAAATTCTGAAGGTGCATTTATGCCAAGGTCTTTGAAATAAAGCTTCCAGTCAATGCCCGGAGTAATGGAGATAAGAGAATCAAGACTCATTTTATTATAATTCTTAACAGGGTCTCTTCTTTCAACTCTGGTAGAGGAGCCTTTAGCTAAAATAGTTTCAATTTCCATAACCTTGTCGGCATCTTTTTGAGCATCAATTTCATTTTCACCAACAAGTTTGAACATATTCCTCATCATCAGGATATATTTTTCTCTTATTTGTTTTGAGCGGGAATCATTATTTAGATAATAATCTCTATCGGGAAGACCGAGTCCGCTTTGATATATAGAAGCAATATTCATACTGCTATTTCGAGCGTCTGCACCGGCACCAAACCCCCAGAATGCATTACCAACACGTAAATGCAAAAAAGCAATTTCTTTATAAAGTTCATTTTTTGATTTAATATCAGCTATTTTATTGAGTTGTGGAATTATAGGCTTGAAGCCGTCTTTTTCTATTTTGACAGTATCCATTCCGGAAAAATAATAATCTCCGATTTTCTGTTTATTGCTGCCTTTAGGGGATTTACTACCGGCAGATGATTCCAGAATTTCTTTTAATATATCGTTATTTTTTTCTGCAAGGATTTCAAAACTTCCCCAGCGTGTATATTCATCGGGAATTGGATTACTTTTTAACCATCCGCCATTTGCATATTGATAGAAATCAACCGCAGGACTTACAGAAAGATCTATATTTTTTTCATCCAGACCTTTATCTGAATCTTTTGGGTTTGTTCCAGCAAAAACAAATAGAGAAATTAATACCAGGAATGACAACAATTTTTTCATAAGGGCGCACACCACTTTAATTAATTATTAATATATTAAATTTAAGGATTTTCTACCATTATTATTAACCATTCATGTATTTTTCTGATAGGTATATTTAAATGCACTAAATATAAAATTTGCTGCGTTTACCGACATTATTTATAGCAATAATATTTTGAAAAGAATAGTATATTTCGACCGCTGGTTACCAGATACATTATGAAAGAATCAAAAAAGAAATATCATTTATTATATTTAAATACAGGTGGTGGACATCTGGCTCCAGCTAAATCAATAGCAAACTGTCTTGAGAAACTGGCGACGCATTCAATTGAGCCTATCCTAATTGATGGATTTGAAAAAGCAAATAAAATAATACAATATGTAGTAGAGGACGGTTACAGGCAGCTACAAAGCGGGGGAAAATGGTTTTACCAATTTCTTTATGCATTATACCATTTTCCTTTTGTAACCTGGCTTAATGACCTGGTACTTGCTTCTTCAATTACCCCGCACCTTGAGAGAAGGATTTTAGAAGATAAGCCGGAAAAGATAATAATTTTCCATTTTTTTCTAATACGCCCTGTTTATAGAATTATTAAAAAACATAACCTAGAAATTCCGGTATTTACTATTGTTACTGATCCATTTACTGCGCATCCATTTTGGTTCGTTAATAAGAAACAACATTTTATTATATTCAGCGAAAGGTTAAGGAAACATGCGATTGCAGCAAATTTACCTGAAAATAATCTTCATGTTTTTCCTTTTATACTGGATGAGAAATTTTCTTCCCCCTTGCCCACAGAAAGCATTCCTACGTTAAAAAGGGAATATGGATTTGACCAGACAAAAAAGATGATCCTGATTTTTGGAGGCGGAGATGGCATACCAAACGGTAAAAGAATTCTTGAGCTACTGCTAAAGTCCAATATTAATTTAAATATAGGTATTGTAGCAGGAAAGGATGAGGATTTATTTAATAAAGCAGAGGAGTTAAAAATAAAGTATGATGCTAAAAATGTAAAGGTCTTTGGTTATGTAGATTTTATTTATGAATTGCTGAATATTTCAGATTTTGTAATAACAAAAGCGGGGGCATCTGCAACAATGGAAATTCTACATCTGAAAAAGGTCCCGATAATTATTGATTATATATGGGGACAAGAGAAAGGGAACATGGAATATATACGAGACAATAATATGGGCATTTTTGAAAAGAATATTACAAAAATTCCCGCCATTATTAAGAACCTTTTGGATAATGAAGAAAATCATAGGTACTATATCAGGAATATTGAAAAGGAGAACCTGAAAATCGGAACCGAGGATGTAACTAAATTTATATTATCAGATAAAGTTTATTAAGGATATATATATTTCTATTATAAGACGTATTGTGAAAGCGTTTTGAAAACGTTTTGAAAGCGTTTTGAAATCGTATTCCTTACGAAAATCAGACTAAAACGAGTATTACTTATAAATAGTTTTTAGCTTTCATTAATTCTGCACATAGGATAGCCCCGCCGGCTGCACCACGCACAGTATTATGTGACATCACAATAAATTTATAATCAAACAAATTACATTCTCTTAGCCTACCAATGCAAACAGCCATTCCTTTATCAATATCCCTGTGTAGTCGTGGCTGGGGATATTTATCTTCGGTAAAATAATATATGGGATGTAATGGGGCAAACGGGAGATTAAGTTCCTGAGGAACACTTTTGAAATCCTTCCAGACTTTAATAATATCTTCTTTGGAAGCTTTAGTTTTTAAATTAACCTGAACTGCTTCAGTATGACCGTCAATAACTGCGACCCTATTGGTTTGGGCGCTGATTTTCATACTATAATTTCTAATTTCTGAACCGGTAAAAGATCCTAATATTTTCAAAGGCTCAGATTCAAGCTTCGGCTCTTCGCCGCCTATGAAAGGTATTACATTATCAATACAATCAAGTCCGGAAACGCCAGGATAACCTGCGCCAGATAATGCCTGCATTGTTACAACATTTACAGCTTCCAAACCAAATTTATCAGCAAGTGGTTTAAGAGCAATTACCATTCCAATAGTAGAACAATTCGGATTCGTAACTATACATCCCTTACCATAGGGCTGATGTTTAATGAGTTCAAGATGATCGTAATTAACCTCTGGTATTAATAAAGGTACTTCCTTGTCCATTCTATGATTTTTGGAATTTGAGACAACGACATATCCATTCATTGCGAATGCGGTTTCAATCTCACCGGCTATAGTTGCATCGAGAGCGGAAAATACTAAACGACTTTTTAATTTAGGCTCACAACTTTGGACTGTCAGTCCTGCTACGTCTGAAGGAATTGTAGATGCAAGAAACCAGTTTGCTGCTTCAGAATATTTTTTACCAGCTGACCGATCAGATGCAGCAACTTCAGCCACCTTAAAATAAGGGTGGTTATCTAACAATTGAATAAATTTTTGTCCAACACTACCTGTTGCGCCTAAAACGCCAACTTCTATTTTACTCATTTAAACCTCACTTAGAATAACATTAAAAATATCAATTCCCTTGTTAATTATCGAATCGTCCGGAAGAAACTTAGGGTTATGGAGCCCGTATTGCTCGTCGATTCTTGTCCCTAACCAGAACATAAATGAAGGATAAAGTTTTGATATAAAACCAAAATCTTCTCCTGTCATCTTATAACCGCAGTCTGTAAAATTAAATTTGTCTTCTAATGCTTCTTTGCACTTTTCATATAATTTCTTATCCACATCAACTTCAGTATACAAAGTTCCTCTTGTAAGTTTATATTTAATACCCGAATCCCTTTCAATAGTTCCAAGCAAAGAAATAATTTTACTAATGAATGCTTCGGATTTTTTTCTTGATAAAGTTCTAAGAGTTGCTTCAATTTTTGCATAACCTGGTATAATATTTCGTACATCGCCCGAGGTTATTTTTCCATATCCAAAAATAATTTTTTCGCTTTGTTCATTTATAAGCGTATTTACTTTAGTAAGAAACTTAATCAATGCCTCAAATGCATTCTTTCCATTTTCTGGAAAAGCTACGTGAGCACTTGTCCCGAAGAATTCAATGTCTAATTCAAAAGCTGAGGCAAATAATATCCCCGGAGTAGATGCAATAACCCCTTGTTCATATTCATCAGTAACATGAAGGGCAAAGGCTTTCTTAATTTTATAATCATTTAGAATCCCGGAATTAATTATCTTTTCAGCCCCTCCCCCGCCTTCCTCGCCCGGTTGGAATAGAAACAATATATTCCTATTGATTCTGTTTTTAACAACTTGTTTCAGAAATCCATAAAGAATAGAGGTATGAATATCATGCCCGCATGCATGCATTGAGTTGTTTATTGAAGCAAAGGGAGCACCGGTCTCTTCTTTAATCGGAAGTGCATCAATATCTGCTCTAAAAAGATAATAATCTCCGTCATTAACTTTATAATCAACAATAAGCCCTGTTTTAAGGGGACGAAGTATCTTTAGGTTATTCATCCCTTCAATATTTTTAATTAAAAGTTCTGTAGTTTTGAACTCTTCAAACATTAACTCGGGATTTCTATGGAGAGTATGGCGAAGTTCAACAGGATCAGAAATTACCTTCATTTAGAGATTAAATTCCTTAACTATCGAATCAATTGCCGGTTGTTTGTACTGTGATTCGATTAAGCAGGATATTTTTATATCAGAGGTGGTTACTAGTTTAATTGGAATATCTTGGAGTGCATGGAAAAATGATGAAGCAACACCAAGCCCTGATCTCATTCCAATTCCAACTATCGAAAGTTTTACATATCCCGTACGGAATTCAATCTCCTGCGAATCTAATCCTTCAAACACTTTATTCAGTGCATTTTCCATTTGTTCTCTTTTAGATTCAATGATTGTAAAGGAGACTACAAGATTTGAATCAGTGTTAATAATTGAAATCATATCAACATTTAAACCTTCAGTCGCAGTTTTTTCAAAAATGGATTTAACAAGTTTATAGTCAACAGGGAGGTTTTTAATAAAAACCTGAGTTTCATTTTCAAGAATACTGCATCCCGTGACAACGGGTTCCTCAATAATTATATTTTCGTTTACCACGTAACTTCCTTCCTCATTTATAAATGATGAACCACAATAAATTTTTATATTAAATTTTTTCGCAATTTCAACAGACCTGCTATGAAGAACTTTTGCTCCAAGACTGGCCATTTCAAGCATTTCGTCATATGCAATAAATTTACGTTTTTTGGCAGCTGGAAAAAGTCGCGGATCAATCGAATAAATACCGGCAACATCGCTGTATATTTCGCAATCAACTTTTAATGCAGCAGCAAGAGCAACCGCTGATGTATCTGATCCACCTCTTCCAAGTGTTGTCATTTCACCGGATTCGGTAATACCCTGAAATCCGGTAATGACTAAAGAATCGAACTCTTCAAGAAGTGCAAGTATTTTCTCATTATCAAATCCCAAAATCTTTGCTTCATTATGCTCATCGGTTGTTCGGATACCTGCCTGGAATGCATTTAGGGATTTACTCCTTATTCCAATTTCTTTTAATGCCATTGATAATAGGGAAACTGATACCTGCTCGCCTGTAGCTAATAGCATATCAAGTTCGCGGGGATCAGGAGCAGCTGATATTTCCTTTGCAAGTTTTAATAGCCCATCAGTAGATTTTCCCATTGCAGAAACTACTATGATAACTTTGTATCCTTTTGTTATCTTATCATTAATTCTCAGAGCCACATTCCTTATTTTTTCAGCATCTGCAACTGAGCTTCCCCCATATTTTTGTACTACTATATTCAATTTTAATCCTAAAGTTTTCTTAATTCATCAATAAGAACGGTCTTTGATCTTGTCTTGTCGTCAACCATTTTAATTACCTTTGCTGGTACTCCGGCAACAACTGTGTTTTTTTCAACATCCCTAACAACCACAGAACCGGCAGCAACAACTGCTCCATTACCGACCTTAATGCCTTCAAGAACCACAGCATTTGCTCCAATCAGAACATTGTCCCCAATTATAACGGGCTCAGCATTTGGAGGTTCTACCACTCCCGCTAGTACGGTACCTGCGCCAATATGAGAATCTTTCCCTACAATTGCCCTTCCGCCTACCACGACATTCATATCAATCATAGTCCTTGCCCCAATTACAGATCCTATATTGAGGACTGCACCCATCATTATGACACAATTATCTCCTATCTCAACCATCTCCCTGATAATTGCTCCGGGTTCAATACGGGCATTATATTTAGTTAAATCAGCTAGTGGAATTGCTGAATTTCTTCTGTCCGTTTCTATCCTGTACTTCTCAATCGATTGTTTATTCTTCTCAAGGAACTTATTAAATACGTCATACTCACAGAAAAGGATTCCCCATTTACCGTCACCATAAAAATCTATCCCGGTAAAGTCTATCTCGTTCAGGTTTCCTTTTAAAAATACCTTTAGGGGAGTTCGCCGTTTTGAATCAGCGATATATTTTATTATCTCATATGAGTCCATCAATACCTCTTATTTTTGAAAGAGTACTTCATTGAATGAAAATAAACCATTTTTTTTATTCATAACAAAAAGAACTGATTTAAGCACACCTTCGGTAAAAGTTCTTCTGGAAGTAGCAGAATGCGTAATACTGATAACTTCACCTAAACCGCCAAATGATACTGTATGGTTACCTGGAATATTTCCCAACCGCAATGAGGATATATTAACCTCCCTGCCAATTAAATTTTTTATCATAATTGCAGTACCGGAAGGTTTGTCCTTTTTAAAGCGGTGATGGGTTTCACTAATTTCGACATCCCAGCCAGGAAGATTTTCTTTCAGTATTTCAGTGCATTTAAGAAGCATTTGTATACCAACAGAAAAATTATAACTTTGAACAATAGGAAAATCCTGACTCATAGTATTTAAAGTATTTAATTGTTCCTCAGATAATCCTGTGGTACCTATTACTAGAGGTATTTTGTATTTTTTTACGTAACCTAACGTGTTATTTAATGCTTGTGGCATAGAAAAATCAATAATGATTTCCGGATCACCCGATTTCCACTCTCCTAATACATCATACTTTAATACACATTTATGACCCGATTCTCCAAGCAATAATTCAATTTCTTTCCCCATTCTCCCAGATCCGCCGATTAGTCCATATTTTATTTGCATTATTTTATTCTTTCAATTTCTGTTTTGATCAAATTTTCTGATAATTCTGTAATAGGTTTCAATGGAAGTCTTAATGTATTCATGCATAATCCTAAATAACTGCAGGCAAATTTAACAGGCATTGGACTTGTTTCAACAAATAATAGATTCATCATTTTCAAATACTTATTATTCAACTCTATAGCCTTAGTTAAATCCCTGGAAAGCATAGAAGTGGTTAGCTCCGCCATTTGAGAGGGGAATGGATTAGAAAACACGGATATTACACCAACTCCGCCTAAAGACATTATAGGTAGGGTCTGGTCATCATTTCCGGATAAAACACTTAAACTATCAGGCTTCATTGCTATAAGCTTTGCAATCTGAGAGATATCTCCGCATGCTTCTTTAACTGCTACAACATTTGGGCAAACTGAATGTATTTTTAAGATTGTTTCAGGTTGCATATTCATTGCAGTCCTGGAAGGGACATTATATATTATGATAGGTAGAGGAGTTTTTTCTGAAATATATTTATAATGATCAACAAGACTGGATTGAGTTCCCTTATTATAATATGGGTTCACTATTAAAACACCATTTGCATTTAGATCTTCAGCAATTTTATTTAACTTGACTACTTTTCTGGTATCATTTGAACCTGTTCCTATAACTATAGGGATTTTACCGGCAGCTTCATTTACAACTGTTTCAATAATTTTTTTCCTCTCGTCTTCATCAATTACAGGTGCTTCACCGGTTGTACCAAGAACTACGAGGAAATTAACTTTCTTTTCAATCTGAAACCTGACTAACTTTTTTAATGCTTTCAAATCAACATTAAGCTCTCCATCAAACGGAGTTATTAAAGCAGTTCCTGTTCCTCGAAACATTGTTATTCCTTTTAAGTAATAGAAAAATACTAAATGCAAATATAAAATTTAAATTGAATAATACATCTATTTTTTTTAGTAAAGTAGTTATTTAATTAAATATTTTAGAAAATAAAAGGCAGGCGACAAATGAAGATTATTCAGACAGAAAAATTTATTACAAATTTAGTACCATCTTCAGAAAAAAGGAATATCTTACCGCCAATCTGTTCAACTAATGATATAACTAATTGAAGTCCAAGTGATTCGGTTTTCCTAAAATCAATTTCCGGTAGAAAACCTACTCCATCATCCTGAATAACTAATTCATACATCTGTTTGTCTTTTTTTATACTTATATATAAATTCCCTTTACTACCACCTGGGAATGCATGTTTGAAAGCGTTCGAAACTAGTTCATTTATTATTAGACCTAAATTAATAGCCAGATCTATTTCCAGAAATAGATTATTAATATTTTGATGAAGAGTAACAAGTGCGGAATTAAGGCTATATGAACCAAATAAATTGCTGACCAATTCTGAAACATATCCTGAAAAATCTATCTGAGACATATCTTTCGATTGATATAACTTTTCGTGAATGAGAGCCATTGACCTTACACGATTTTGACTTTCCTTAAATATTTCGATCGAATCTTTATCCTTAATATATCCGGATTGCAAATTCAGCAAACTCGATATTATTTGAAGATTATTTTTTACCCTATGATGTATTTCCTTAAGTAGAACCTCTTTTTCTTTTAGTGAAGTTTCAATTTTTTCAACTTCCGGATTATTTTCCTTTTCCCCTCCTTTTCGACTATTGATTTCCGCTTGCACAATTTTATTTATTTTAATTAATTCTGATGTTCTTTCTTTTTTTATAGAATTGAGTAGTTCATCTGTATATTTCAATTTATCAGTAGCTGAGTCCGATTTTGTTATTTCTTTCATCAACATTGAAAATCCCTTTAATTCTCCTTTGGGATTAATTAGGGCTGCAAGTGAAACATTAGCCCAAAATTTAGTGCCATCTTTCCTAAACCATAATGAATTTTCTTCATACAAACCATTTACAATTGCCTGCCTGAGATTATTATTGGGTTTATTATTTTTAATATCTTCTTCTGTATATAAAATTGAAAAATGATTGTGCAGGGCCTCATCTTTCTTTAACCCCTCAATTAATTCTGCTCCGGTATTCCATGAAATAATATACCCATCAGGATCTAATAGAATTATACCATAATTCTTCAGGTTTTGAAATATCAATCCATAAAATTCTTCATCGTTTAAGAAAGAATCTGTTTGAAAAAATATAATATGTTTTTTGTCCATGCTTGTTATATCCTCTTTAAATAAAAAATTATCATTTAATATTTATTAATAATTTGCCAATAGTCACAGTTTTTATTTCTTACTGAATTCAACTCGCTTAACACACTATTTTCATTCAATAAGAGTAAAAAAAAGGTTATATTATCCTTTATAAGGAAAGAATAAAGTGCCGGGTAAAGAGTTATTAAAAAAGTATAAAGAAACAAAAAATTTTTTCAACAGGGACTTAAGTTGGATAGAATTTAATCGAAGAGTTCTTGAAGAAGCCCTCAATCCTGAACTCCCTTTACTTGAAAAAATAAAATTCATCTCTATTTTTCTTACAAACCTTGATGAATTTTATATGATCCGTATATCAGGT
>JARLHD010000271.1 GCA_031292435.1 Ignavibacteriaceae bacterium | reverse complement strand
TTACTTATTCTTGTTTTCCTTCAATATGTTAGTGCCGCAACCGGGATTGCTGCCTTGGCTTTATTATTCAAGGGGCTTGTCCAGAAACAGGCATCTGATTTAGGAAACTTTTATAATATTTTCTTAAAGACTTGTACCAGGATATTACTTCCTGTCGCTTCTTTAATTGCTATTCTTTTATTATTAAACGGAAGTCCTGTAACCTTTAACGGACCTCAGGAAGTCCATACTCTTGAAGGGAAAATAATAAAAGCAGCTACTGGACCCGTAGCTCCAATGATTGCCATTAAACAGCTTGGTACAAATGGAGGTGGTTTCTTTGGTGCAAACTCTGCTCATCCGTTCGAAAGTCCTAATTATATAACAAATATGATAGAGGTTATCAGTGAACTGATTATAGCCATAGGACTGGTTTTTGCATTCGGCTATTATTCAGGGAAGAAAAAACTTGCCTATACAATTTTCGGTGCTATGGTATTTATTTTCATAATATTTATTTCACTTAACATAAAATGGGAATCTGCAGGAAATCCTTTAATAAATAAACTGGGCATCAGTCAATCCAACGCATCAAATATGGAAGGGAAGGAAGTTCGTTTTGGTGCTCCGGCATCTTCATATTTCAGCATAGTTACTACTTCAACCTCATGTGGTGCAGTAAATTCTATGCATGATAGTTTCATGCCTCTTTCAGGCGGCTTGATAATGATAGATATGATGATAAACGCTATATTCGGAGGAGTCGGAGTTGGTTTCCTCAACTTCTTTGTTTTCCTGATTATAGCTGTATTTATTTCTGGATTAATGGTAGGACGCACGCCCGAGTTTTTAGGAAAGAAAATTGAAGCCCGCGAAGTTAAAATTGCTATTCTCGTTGCTCTTCTGCATCCTTTATTAATTTTAGCTGGAACCGGTGTATCATCTTTTATAGCAGCCCATAATCCTGATACTGGTTGGTTCACTAATCCTGGATACCATGGGTTTTCCGAAATGCTCTATGAATTTTCTTCTGCCTCGGCAAATAATGGTTCTGAATTTGCCGGGTTAAATGCTAATGTGCCCTTCTGGAATATCTTCGATGGCTTGATTATGCTCTTTTCAAGGTTCCTCCCAATCATTGGTCCTGTTGCAATAGCAGGGTTCATAGCCAATAAGAAATACATACCCGAATCTTCCGGAACCCTGAGAACAGAAGGTATGACTTTTGGAATTGTATTAATTTCTGTAGTAATAATTATTGCTGCTCTTTCCTTTTTCCCGGCACTTGCATTAGGTCCGATTGCAGAACATTTTTTATTGTGAGGTTTATAAGATGTCAAAAAGAAAAAAGAATATAAAATTATTTGAAAAAGATATAGTATTCACTTCAGTTAAGCAGTCTTTTGTAAAATTAAATCCTGTTGCCATGCTTAAGAATCCTGTAATGTTTACAGTACTTATTGGAACCACTATCATGGCTGTAGTGACATTTCTGGCACTATCAAACTCAGGCGGAAGTTTGGGTACTCCTGGGTATGATTTAGTAATTACAATCGTATTATTCATTACTGTTCTGTTCGCTAACTTTGCCGAAGCAATCGCAGAAGCAAGAGGCAAGGCACAGGCGGAATCTTTAAGAAAAACAAGAGAAATTACACCTGCAAAATTATTAGATAGTAAAGGTGATATTTCTATAGTTAATTCATCGACCCTGAAGAAGGGTGATGTGTTTGTTGCGGAAGCAGGAGATCTTATTGCTGCTGACGGTGAAATAATTGAAGGCTTAGCCTCTATAGACGAATCTGCAATTACAGGTGAATCCGCTCCGGTTATAAGAGAAGCTGAAACAGATAAATCAAGTGTTATTGGTGGGACCAAAGTTTTATCAGATAAAATCCATGTTCTTGTTACATCTAATCCTGGTGAATCTTTCCTCGATAAAATGATTGCACTTGTTGAAGGTGCAAGCCGGCAGAAAACACCTAACGAAATAGCCCTTACTATTTTACTTGCCGGATTTACTATCGTATTCCTTCTCGTGACTGTTACTTTGAAACCATTCGCAGATTATGCCCATACTATTATTACAGTAGCCGCTCTTATTTCATTATTTGTTTGTCTTATCCCGACTACTATAGGAGGACTTTTATCTGCCATAGGTATTGCCGGAATGGATAGAGCCTTGCGTGCTAATATTATTGCTAAATCAGGTAAGGCTGTAGAAACAGCAGGCGATATTGATGTCGTCCTTCTTGATAAGACAGGAACAATCACAATAGGAAACAGGAAAGCCACTAATTTTTACAAGATAACGGGTAAAGATGATAACCTACTGATAAGAAGTGCTTTATTAAGTTCAATTTCCGATTCTACACCTGAAGGTAAATCAATTGTTGAACTTGCCGAAAAGAATAATGTTAAAGTCTCTGATAATGATCTTAAAAATGCAAGATTCATAAAGTTCAGCGCAGAGACAAGAATGAGTGGAGTTGATTTATCCGATGGTACTCAAATTAGAAAGGGCTCATGGGATGCAGTTAAACAATGGGCATTTAATTCGAATGGAAATATTCAGATGCTTGAAAAAGTTATAAGTGATATTTCTCTGAAGGGAGGTACCCCTTTAGCTGTTGCAGTCAACAAAGAATTAGTAGGTGCAATACAACTTGAAGATATCATTAAACCGGGAATACGGGAACGGTTTGAACGCCTTAGAAAGATGGGTGTAAAGACAGTAATGGTTACCGGCGATAACCCGTTGACTGCTAAATTTATTGCTGAAGCTGCAGGAGTTGACGATTTCATTGCTGAAGCTAAACCCGAAGATAAAATGAGATATATAAGAGAAGAACAAAAGAATGGAAAACTTGTCGCGATGATGGGGGATGGAACAAATGATGCTCCGGCTCTGGCACAGGCAGATGTGGCGGTCGCAATGAATACAGGTACGCAGGCAGCCAAAGAAGCTGCCAATATGGTAGATCTTGACAGCGATCCGACAAAACTCCTTGAGGTTATTGAAATTGGTAAACAACTCCTCATAACCAGGGGTAACATTACCACATTCTCAATTGCAAATGATGTCGCGAAATATTTTGCAATTATACCTGCTATGTTTATGATCGCAATTCCGGGATTCCAGTCCCTCAATATTATGAGGCTTTCTACTCCGGAATCTGCAATATTATCTGCAGTTATATTTAATGCAATAATTATCCCGCTTCTTATTCCATTAGCATTGAGAGGTGTGAAATACAAACCTCTTGGGGCAACTGCAATGCTGCGTAGAAACCTTTTAATTTATGGCTTTGGTGGTATTATTACTCCTTTTATAGGAATTAAACTAATTGATATTATCGTAAGGTTATTTATATGAAAATGTTAAGGAATATACTTGGACTGCATTTTTCAACTGTTATCCTATTTGGGTTATGTTATCCTCTTATAATATGGGGGATAGGATTATTATTCCCTAAAGAAGCTAATGGTCTTCCCATAATGAAGGATGGTAAGATTATTGGATTTGAGAACGAAGGGCAAAAGTTTACCGATACTAAGTATTTCTGGGGCAGACCTTCTTCAAGTGATTATGATGCTGGAGCTAATTCAGGAGGCACAAATCTAGGACCTACTAACCCAGCTTTATTTGATGCTGCAAAAGCAAGGTTGGATACTTTATTAAAATATAATCCTGGTGTAAAAATATCAGACATTCCTATAGAAATGATTACTTCATCGGGAAGCGGCTTAGATCCACATGTATCTCCTCAGGGAGCCTACTTTCAGGTAAAGAGAATAGCAAATGTCAGGCATTTAAATGACAATGAATTAAGAAACTTAGTATCAGTTAATATTGAAAGACCCTTGTTGGGGATAATTGGAACAGAAAGAGTGAATGTTCTAAAGCTGAATATTGCTCTGGATAAATTAAAATTGTAGAGTTTACTATGAAAGAATTTATAGAGAAGTACTTCAAGAAGGTTGGCGATACAGAACAGATACGTTACCTTCTTGCTTCAAAAGATAGGGATGAAAATAATATTGTCCTTGGATTGATTCTCTTTAATATTCTTGATGTCTTTCCTTCCATGAATTACGAGTTAGTTAACAACAATCTCAGTATTTCACAAGTTACCGAAGCGCACCTTACCAGGTTAGAATTCAGTTTCAAAAATGATAGATTATATTTATACTTATTCTTTAATTCTCTAACTCTTTTTAATAAGAGTAAAGAATATGATCCTGTAATAGTTGATGAGATCAGAAGGATATTGTCTACTCTGGGATTCATATCTGAAGAGGAGAATTTCTATTCTGATACAGTTAAATATTATACCTATACCTGGAAATAATATAAAATATCATGGACGAAGAATTTTCGGTTAATGTAGATCATTTCCTCGATCTCGTACGTTCCTCAAAGCGTGGAAAGCTGAAGATATATATAGGAATGGCTGCTGGGGTAGGGAAGACTTACCGGATGTTGAAGGAAGCCCATGAATTACAAAGGAATGGGATAAATATAATGGTGGGATTTGTTGAGACTCATAACCGGATTGATACCAAAAGAATAGTTGAAGACCTGCCGGCAATTCCACGTAAGAAGGTATTTTATAAGGGGAAACAACTTGAGGAAATGGATGTTGAAGCTATTATCAGGATAAGACCTGAAGTTGTGTTAGCCGATGAACTTGCCCACACTAATATTCCCGGTTCTAAGAATGAAAAAAGATGGCAGGATGTAAAGGAAATCCTCGAAGAAGGGATTTCTGTAATTACTACCGTAAATATTCAACATATCGAAAGCATAAATGCAAGAGTGGAAAAGATAACAGGGGTGGAGATTAAAGAAAGAGTGCCCGACAGTATTATCCATATGGCAGATGAAGTGGTTAATATTGATCTGACAATAGAGGAACTGTTAGAAAGGCTTGAGGATGGGAAAATATATGATAAGGCAAAAGTACCTTTTGCATTAGATAACTTTTTCCAGAAGGATAAGCTTCTGCAATTAAGAGACCTTGCATTAAAGGAAGTATCACGCCAGGTTGAAAGGAAAATTGTTAAGGATATACCACGTGACCAGAGGGAAAGAATAAATGCTATAGTATCCTGCATAAGTACTAATGCAAAATCTGCTGCTAATATTATTAGAAAATCATCCAGGATCGTGGCAGCAAATAATTCCAAATGGTATGTCGCATATGTGCAGACACCAAAGGAATCTTTAGATAATATCGACTCAAAAGAGCAGAGACTTCTGATTAATAATTTTAAGATGGCTACAGAACTTGGTGCATCAGTTATTAGGAAATCCGATAAAAACATTGCCAGGGCTATCGCTGAGATAATTGAAGAAAATGAAGTAGAGGTGATAGTAATGGGCATGCCTTCATTTTCATTATTTCAAAGACTACAGGGTAATTTATTTACCGAACTCCTGGATTATACAGCAAAAAATAATATTGATATTCTAATTATTTCTACCAATGAAAAAAATAAAAAGTAAAGTATTTGCAGGACTAGCATTTCTGTTTGTGGTAATAATACTCCTTAGTGTATTAGGTATTGTATTTATTAACCAGCTTGCGAATGCCTCCAAAGGAACATTAGCTGACAATTACAGATCTGTTGAATACACGATGAAAATGCTCAAATCTCTTGACAGGATTTATGACTACAGGCTCCATTATCCTGCTCAGGATAAAGAAAACATCTCAAATGAAATAAATGGGAAGAATTATAATGCAGAAAAGAACAACTTTCTGAATAGTTTTATTGCTGAAAAGAATAATGTAACAGAAACAGGCGAAAAGGAATTGGTAGATGAGCTGAATAATAATTATTCTAATTTCATAAGTATTATTGAACAGCAGGAAGACAATAATTCATTTGTAAACTTAAGAAACTCATATTTTATAAGCAGACAGTCTATTGTTGATATTTACAATATAAATATGGCAGCTATTCAGAGAATCAATATAAAGATTGGGGAAACTGCTCATAGAGTTTCATTCTGGATGATAATAATTGCCGCATTAAGCGTTCTTATTACACTATTTTTTATAATCAGGTACCCGGGTTCAATTGTTGATCCCATACTTGAATTAACCGATAAAATTAAGGCAATTTCAAAAGGGAATTATGATCAGCAGCTTAATTTCACATCTAAAGATGAGCTGGGCGATCTAGCTTCCGCATTCAATTTTATGGCAGGAAGACTGAAAGAATATGATGAAAGCAATCTTGACAAACTATTGATTGAAAAGAAGAGACTGGATGCAACAATTGAAAATCTTGAAGACGCGGTATTCATACTTGATGAAGATAAGAAATTTCTCTTGGCAAACCGCGGAGCATTGAATTTAACGGGATTGCGGAGTAAGGATATTTCCGGCAAGTATGCTCCGGATGTTGCTGTTAATAATGATCTTTTGAGGGAACTGATAAAGGGTCTGTTAAAGACTGGGGATAATGATAAAAAAGAAGAAGAGAAGCCGATAAAAATAATCCAGAATAAGAAAGAATATTATTATTCAAGAGAGATTATCGAGATAAAAACTACTCCATCCGGTACTGATTTAGAGAGAATTATTGGCTATATATTACTTCTGAAAAACATAACACTGTTTGAGGAAAGGGATGTTGCAAAGACCAATTTAATTGCTACGGTATCTCATGAACTAAAAACCCCTATCTCTTCTATAAATCTAAGCCTAAAGCTGCTTGAGGATGATAGGATAGGGAGTTTGAATGAGGAGCAGAAGAATTTAATAATCTCCATGAGGCAGCAATCAGTTCGGCTTTCCAAAATGGTGAATGAACTGTTGGATTTTTCCCAGACGGAAACCGGGAATATTAAGTTAAAGATTTCCAGGGTAAGACCGGAAGATATTATCGATTTATCGGTAACTGCGATAATGATGCTTCTGTCAGAAAAGAAAATACAGTTGAATCTTAATGTTGCAGATAACTTGCCTGATGTTAAGGCTGACCTTGAAAAGACTGTTTGGGTATTAGTTAACCTTATAACAAATGCGATGCGTTTTACTCCTGAGAACGGGTTTATTAATTTAGATGCTAATATTGATAAAGAATTTATTAAGTTCTCAGTTAAGGATGAAGGTCCGGGTATAAGCAAAGAGGATCAGGATAAAATATTTAAGCGGTTTGTACAGGTTGGTAATAAGAATAAGGGAACAGGACTTGGACTGGCAATATCCAAAGAGTTTGTGCAGGCTCAAGGAGGCAAAATAGCAGTTGAGAGTGAACCTGGAAAGGGAAGCATGTTCTCCTTTTATTTGCCCGCAAGTTTTAGTTGAGAGTATTGTTAATTTTAATCAATTTGGAATTAAGGGTAATAAGATTTTATATTAACTATCAACTGATTGCCTATACTTGAAAGCGTTATTTAATGATTTAAGAGAATTGTATTCGAAATTTGGGGCAAAGATCGAACTTAGACCTTTACAGGTATTCTGAAAATGAATTTACTCCCCTTATTTAATTCACTTTCGACCCAAATTGTGCCCTTATATCTGTCGATTATTTCTTTACATAATAACAGTCCCAACCCTGAACCAGATTCATTTGATGTACCGTCAGTAGTAAAATATAGATCCATTCTGAATAATTTGTTAATATCTTCCTCTGCAATCCCAACACCGTTATCTTCAACAGAAATCTCAACGAATTCCTCATTCCTTGAAGCAAAAACTCTTACATAACCATTTTCTTTTGTGAATTTAACAGCATTAGAAATTAGGTTGCGAATAACCAGGCTGAGCATATTTTTATCCGTAGATATGGAAACATTACTGTCAACTTTATTTATTATTTCGATCCTTTTTTGAAGTGTTACAAGTTCGAGGGGTACTATGACATCATCGATCATATTTTTGAGGTAGAAGGTTTCAGACTTAATTAGGAAATCACCTGTCTGCAACCTTGACCAATCGAGTAGAGTATTCAACAAGTCCAATTGTTTATGTAAGGACAAATTAAGAGTTCCGGCCAAATCTTTAATTTCATTTTTACTTAGTGTATCTATCTCTGATACTAAATATTCAGTTGCCCCAAGAAACCCCTGGAAGGGACCTCTTAGATCGTGGGATATTATGGAAAAGAATTTATCTTTTATTGAATTTATTGCTTTCAATTCCTCAGCATATTTTGCTAATTGTAATTCTGTTTTTTTGCGTTCCGTAATATCTCTCCATACCGTATATAAGATTTTATTTTCATTATCTGTACTGATGGCTGTAAGTAAAACTTCAACAGGAAAAATCTCCCCATTTGCCTTTTTATGGTTCCATTCAAAGCGATAGCTTCCTTTTTCAAGGGCAACCCTCATCATTTCATCAGCTTTTTCTAATGATGGCTCTCCATCAGACTGAAATTCAGGAGATAATTCCGAGGGATGTGTTTTTAATAGTTCTTTTTTATCTTTATAACAGAGCATTTTTACAGTAGCTTGATTACAATCCACAAATTTACCATTATGAATAATCAGGATTGCGTCTCCTGACTTTTCGAATAAATCCCTGTATTTCTTTTCACTTTCCTGTAATTCTTTTTGAATAATTTTACGTTCTGTGATATCAGTAAACACCCCTATTGACCCAATTACCTGACCATCGGATTGTGTAATCGGAGAACCTCCAATTTGCACCCATCTGTACTCATTATTTTTACAGTGCAATTTCATTTCATAAGTATCAATTATTCCTTTTAGACGGAGGAGATTTTTTTCTTCTATTATATTGTGTTCATCTTCATCAAAGAGAAGCAGGTGACCGACCTTCCCCACTAATTCATTCAATGAATATCCGGACATCTCGCAAAACTTATTATTAGCAAAATTTATAACGTCATAGTTATCAACTTGAAGCAAACCTTCACTCATACTATCAACCAAAGTGCGGTATTTTTGTTCAACTAGGTCGAATTTACCATCAGAGATATGAGGTCTTTCAGGATCCAAATTACCTTTGCCTTTATCAATATTCATATAGAAAATCCTTGCATTGGTGCCTTAGTGATTTTTGTTAACTTATAATACTGAACTATTTATAATATTCAAATGGTTTTATTATGTAGCAGAAATTTTTTGGTAGGAAACTGTAGAAGATAACAAATAATTTTTAGTTCATTTAATAAAAAAAGGCTGGTAAAGATTTTTATCAGCCTTTTGAGTTTAACCAGGAATTTCGATTTGTTAAACTTAGTTAGTTTTTACAACCGCAATAGTTGTTGAAGTTACAGTAGCTGTGTGAACGATAGCGCTACCTGCATTCTTTTCATTACCCGTACCAACTATAGTAACACTCTGAGCTGTTACAGTTGCAGCATAAGTACCATTAGGTGTGGTGTCAGTTTTAGTTGGGATTACCCATCCTGTGAATGTATTTCCGCCACCGCCCATTGAGGTTGGTTTTCTGTAATACTGCTGAGCCATAGCTCCCAAATTGTTAAGATCTGCTACAACGCCATCTCTGTTTGAAGAAACTGCGTTTGCTGTG
>JARLHD010000270.1 GCA_031292435.1 Ignavibacteriaceae bacterium | reverse complement strand
TTTGTCATTCTGAACGAAGTAAAGAATCTTCTATTTGTCATTCTGAACGAAGTGAAGAATCTCCTATTTGTCATTCTGAACGAAGTAAAGAATCTTCTATTTGTCATTCTGAACGAAGTGAAGAATCTCCTATTTGTCATTCTGAACGAAGTAAAGAATCTTCTATTTGTCATTCTGAACGAAGTTCACACTATATTGCCAAAGTGAAGCTGATACTGTTCACCTTCTGTCATCCCCCTCCTGTAATAAATCTCTTTTACCCTGTTCCCCCTCGTCCCTGACTAAATTCTACATGTTCTTGAATTCTACCCTCCCTAAACAGCGAATCCCCCGCAATTCCCCAACAAATCCTCGATTCAATTTACCCCCTTTCCAAAATGATTCTAATTTATCCCCAGTACCTTCGTCCTCGACTCCTTTTTACATGTTCTTGATTATTCCCCCTCCCCAATAGTAAATTCCCACCAAACCCCTGCTCCAATTTATCCCCTTTCCGGCATGGATCTCTTTTACCCACACACCCCTTGTCCCTAACACATCCACGGCTCATCCCCCTTAGAGTAACGAGGAAAATCCGTAAATATCCGTGGAAATCAGTAAAAATCGGTGAATTGGGTAATTTGTGGTGAGTATATTGTCCATCTTATTAAAAACGAACAGTTTTATATAATACAAATATTTTTATTCATTGTCAAGAGAAATCTTAATAATATTTAGGGCATAAATAAATCCCCATATTCCCAAATGTAATGCACACAACTGTCCGTTTTATATATATGTTTTAATATTGTAATGACAATTAGAGTTTTATATATGGCAAAGAATTATTGGTTAATTAAAACTGATCCGGCTGACTTTTCTATAGATGATCTTAAGAAAAGTAAAAACAAAACCACCTGCTGGGATGGCGTCCGTAATTACCAGGCAAGAAATTTTATCCGTAATGAAATGAAAACCGGCGATGAAGTTCTCTTCTATTACAGCCAGTCTGACCCAAATGCAGTCTTCGGAATTTGTACTATATCAAAAGATGCATACCCCGACCCCTCCCAGTTCAACAAAAAAGATAAGCATTACTTCCCCGATGCCGATCCCGCCAATCCCCCATGGTATGCCGTAGATATTAAATATGAAAAAGAATTTAAGAAACCCGTTTCAGTACCCGATATAAAAGCCAACCCCAAACTAAAAAATATGCGTCTCCTCCAAAGAGGCAACCGCCTCTCCGTCATGCCCGTGGCCAAAGAAGAATTCGACGAAATCCTCAAAATGGGTGGTTAGACCTTTCCCCTAACTAATATAATCCTTGCCTTTCATTTAAGTTGGATTACTGAACCCCGCTAAACCCATTAGATAATTCAATATCATGGGTATTTGATATTAAATGAATTTTCAAGATTCCTATTCTTATTCTCCTCATATTCCCTTAACTTTTAATTGTAATTAAATCTCAACTTAGGGATTCCTAATGAGCTGGTTATTCGGATTTTATTCAAAACAACTAAATAATGTCCCTTCAATTTCTAAGTATCATCCCGAGCCTGTTTCTTCCTATCATAATTCAAATTGCATTATTGCCGTTGGTGGAAATGAAAACCTGCTCAACTATCAAACTGGTAATAACCAAATAAAGTTCTTTATATGTGGGCTCGGTATCTCCGCTAATGCCGATTCTTTCTTATGTGTAAAGGAGTGGGATAAATTATTACTCACCTCTTCGGAAAATATCTCTAAGCAAAATGGACATTATTGCGGCGTTCAAATAAATGATGACTCAATCTCCCTCTTCACGGATCCAATGGGACTCCGGGTTATCCACATCGCTGAAAATAATGAAGGATGGTTCTTCTCTACCCGCCTGGATTGGATATTAAAAACCGGCGCATTTGAAATAGATTTTCCTTCCTTCTCTTCAAGATGGCTCTTATTCAACCAGGTTTCTACTAAAAGTATTGTAAAGAAAATAATAAATCTGAATTGCGGATCTAAGGCTTATATCTCAAACTATAAAATTGGAATTAAAAGTAATTTCTGGGTCCCTGAAAAGACGAAAGATATTACCCTCGATGAATTCAGACATAACCTGAACAAATTTATTCTCCTCGGTGCTAAACAAAATAAGCACATTTCCCTTAGCCTGTCAGGCGGACTCGATTCACGGGTCCTGCTCTCTTTACTTATTAACTCGGACTATAAAAATTGGGACTGTCATTTATTCAAATCTGAATCCCTAATGGATAATGTGATAGCAGCTAAAATATTAAACGATCATAATATCCCCTATCGCTTATTTTCTCCTGCCGCCCAAAATGAGTCTGATAAATTAAATTATTTGTTTGAATATATCGGATCAACTTATATATCTGAATCTGCCTACACCTCTCAGAAACTAACGCACTATTCCAATCTCTCACAAAACGATCTTATTATCGATGGCGCCTTTGGTGAAATGTGGAGAAGAGAATTCCTTACCCGCCTGTATTTGGCAGGACCTAAAATTGTTGAAGGAAAAAACCTTACAGGTATATCAAATGCAATAAAATTCAATCGCGCTGATATATTTAATCAGGATACTCTTAATGAAATGCATGCCGGTATCAATAATCAATTAAATGATATTATTGATCTCCTTCCTCCCGTAAAAGAAATCGGTTTCGGCAATTGGCTCGATTTATTCTCCCTTAAAACAAGACTCGTCACGTACATGGCTCCTGAACAGGCAAGGCTGGATAATTTTGTAACTTCATATATGCCCTATATTCAATTCACTTTATTAAATGATCTGCTTAATATGCCCCTGTCCTTGCGTAAAAATCATAGACTCTTTAATAAGTTATTTTATCCCCAATCTGTTGACCTTACAAAATATAAACTCGTCAAAGGAAATGTCCCCTATCCTTTCTACTTTAACCCTGTTATGAAACGGGTCTATTCCATTGCATATTCTAAATTTGCTCCAAAGGAAAAGAATAATGGATTGGATCTATTCCTGGAAGGGATGAAAGAATTTATAATGGATTCCGTTTCTTCATCTGAAGTCAGATCTTATTCCCCCTATAATTATGAAAACATTGCCAATAACATAAATAGTTATTACAATGGACATTCATCAAAATCGGATTATGTTAACTGGTTCTTAACTTTCGAAATATTTAGACAGATTCTGCAAAAGACTTCAATTTCCCCTATCCTCTCAAAAGAAATTCCTACAGTAATAATGTCTTAATATTTATTGAGTACCTGTATTTATTCCAATCTCCTTTCCTTAAAATAATACCGTAAACCTATGTCTGCCTTTACCCCTCCGTTATTTTGCAATCCAAGCACACTTCGGATAGAAAGATTATATTGTATATCTCCGGTTAAAGAAAAAGGACT
>JARLHD010000269.1 GCA_031292435.1 Ignavibacteriaceae bacterium | reverse complement strand
TGCGTAGGGTAACTAAATACTCTATTCAAAGACTTATCAATACATATGAAAAGATACCTATCGAAGTTAATCCAGAACAATCAGAGAGGTCAGACAACGAATAATGATCTTCTTTCAGGAATAAGTATGGCTAATACCCATGCTTTCCTGATTCATTAAATCATCTGCAAACTATTTTCACTCCTTTAAGCCCTTATATTTTATCAAGTTAACAAGATATATGAAAGTATAACATTAAATACTTGCCCTAACCTATTGACTTACATATAAATTAACTTTAAGTTCACACCTCAAATCTAAATCAGGAGTACAATGTCGCAATCAATTCTCGTTATAGGTGAATCTGGAAGGGGTAAGTCCCGTTCTATGATATTCCTTGACTCATTACTTACCTTCTTAATCAATGTAGTAGGTAAAGACCTTCCCTTCAAAGGCTTCAAATCAAAGTATCAACCGTACAATAAAGCTGATAAAACTGGTAATAGTGTTACGGTCCATGATGCTCCCACCATTATAAAATATCTTAAAGCTGTATCTGACAAGATGCCTCACATTAAACAAATTGTCATTGATGATGCTCAGTACATCATGGCATTTGAGTTTATGGCTTCTGCTAAGACTAAAGGTTATGAAAAGTATGTTACCCTGGCAGAGAACTTCTTTAATGTCATTAAGACCTCTAAAGAACTCAGGGATGATTTAACAGTAATCTTTCTTTGTCATTCCGAAGATATTACAGCTAATGGTCAGACTAAGACCAAAATTAAAACAATCGGTAAAATGCTTGATGAGAAAATAACCTTAGAAGGGTTGTTTACAATAGTCTTATTAGCTGAGAACCGTAAATCCGCAGATGGTAAGAAGATTGAATATTTCTTCACTACTAATAGTGACGGATCCTCTACCTGTAAATCTCCAGAAGGTATGTTCCCTATGGAAATCCCCAATGACCTCAATGCTATGCTATCTAAAGTAGAAGCATATTACAATGAGGCTTAGATGCTAAAACACATCATTACTAAAGAATGTAACCGCAAATGCTCATACTGTATCAGTAAGAGCATTACTCAGGAGCAATTAAATTCTATTACCCGAATAGACCAGGCATATAATAAATGTCGTCAAGATAATAGAAGCATTATGCTCACTGGTGGTGAACCTACTATGGCTTATGGATTTAAGAGTATAGTTGAACTTGCTAAGTCATGGTTCCCTGATGTGTATGTAGTAACTCAGAATCCAAAAGCTCTGACTGAGAACTTCTATCGTAAGTTCAAAGCAATCACATTCTCAATGCATGATAACAAGGCTAAGAAGCTCGTAGTGTTAAATGGAACTACAGTGTATGCCAGTATTATGTCTCACTTATACACTCCCCTGCTTCCAGGATTATTAGCCAGTAATGGATTCAGTGGACTGACTGTTAATGAAAATCAGAGAGATATATCTCACGCCTTCGATAACAGTAATATGCCCTTCATTCCAAATTTCTCAATAAGAGTTAATAGAATAGGCAAGTGCTTAGATGAAACATTCATCATGCCTGATCTATCTATCGTTCATGGTTATAAAGAATATCTATAAAAATTAAATAACTGTTACTTATCTAAAATAAAATAAAAGGAAATAAACTCATGGGTTTATCATTTGGTGGTTCTACTTCGTTCATGAAAAATGCATTCGCAGATACTATTCTTGTCTCTGATGTTAAAGACGTATCTGGTATAACTAATAATTTCGGCAATACACCTGACCTTGCTATTGAAATTGAATTCCCAGGACAGAATGGAACTCCGTTTCATCAGACACTTGGTGGAAATTTCAAAAGAGAAAATGATACTATTGTATCCTGGGGTGGTGCATTTGTACTCCAGAACTTAATTCAAACTTCTGCATTCTTCAAAACAATGTCTCAGAGAGATAAGGATGATTTCCTTGCACTTATCGAAGTCGGTAAAGTACCTGGTAACTTCATTAAATTCTTAAAAGGCAAAACACTTCACAAAATCTC
>JARLHD010000028.1 GCA_031292435.1 Ignavibacteriaceae bacterium | reverse complement strand
TTATTCTCTTTGGCTTTAATAAAAAGCTCCCTATAATCATAAATTTCTCCTTTATCAGAAGGATATTGAACAAGCAATCCGAAAATATTCTTATTAAAGTCCAATAAATTATGATTGCCTATTACTAATTCTATCCCCAGGGGTTTGGATCTTGTTTTCAGAACTTCAATTGTTTGTGGAAAGCATTCTTCTGAAACGAAAAATTGATGTGCATCTTTATCTTTTCTTAATGAATGAAACATTATCATGGCTTCTGCGGCAGAAGTTCCCTCATCCAGTAATGATGCATTTGCAATTTTAAGTCCGGTGAGATCACATATAACAGTTTGGAAATTTATAAGAGCTTCTAATCTTCCCTGAGATATTTCAGCCTGGTATGGGGTATATTGTGTATACCAGCCCGGATTCTCCAAAATATTTCTTTGGATAACTGCAGGAGTGATTGAATTATAATAACCCATTCCGATATAAGACTTAAATACTTTATTCTGTTCAGCAATCTTCTTTAGATTTTCGATGAACCTATACTCGGTAACAGGTTTACTTAAATTGAGCGTTTCTTTTGATTTAATTGAAGATGGGATTGTTTCATCAATCAGCTGTTCCAGAGTGTCAACACCAATAGTTTTCAGCATTTCATTTACAGCATCTTTTGCAGACCCTATATGCCTGTCAGCAAATTTATCCGGATGTTCAAAGATATTCATATGGTAAACTCTTATTTTTAATATAATAATCTAATTAGGAAATAACTTTAGAAAAATAGAATATAAAAATTAAAGAAAATTTACGAGAAAGAGGAATGCAATTAAACTGGTTTGGATTTCTGAGTGAGGACATTCATGGCAGCCTGGGCGGCTTTCTGCTCTGCGCTTTTTTTATTTCTACCGGTTCCAACTCCATAATCAACATTGTTTATTGAAACATTAATAGTAAATATTCTATTATGCTGGGGCCCTTCTTCTTTTATTACAGTATAAACAGGATTTTCCATTTTACTTGCTTGCGAATATTCAAGAAGCTGGCTCTTATAATTTTCATCTATAAGATATTCGCCTTCTTTTGCATTAGGTTCAATTAAAACTCTGGAAACAAATTCCTTGGCTGCTACAAGACCATTATCTAAATAAATTGCGCCTATCAATGCTTCCATAGCATCGCATAATACAGTCCTGGATCCGTTTGTAAATGTATTTGAAAGATTTTTACTAACTAAAAGATATTTTGAAAGTTCTATCCTATCGGATGCATCAGCAAGAGCTATCCTGTTCACCAGTTTTGCTCTTATTTTTGTAAGAAAACCTTCATCTTTATTTGGAAAAGCTGTATATAAAAATTCAGCCACTATCAAACTTAAAACTGAATCCCCAAGAAATTCTAATCTTTCATTTGAAAGTTCGTATTCACTGTTTTGCTCCAGGAATGACCTGTGCATTAATGCCTGTATAAAGAAAGAACGATTCTTTATCGAAAACCCAACCAAAGCTTCTAGTTCAGAAAACCTCTGAGGAGTTAAAAGTTTTGCTATTTTCTTATTGCTTTTTTCGGCTCCCCGTTTTTTAAGTTTATTAAGAAGCCAGGAAAGGATCATTGAAACTTCTAGTCCTTGTACTTCTTAAATAATAATGAGGCATTATGACCGCCGAATCCGAATGTGTTACTTATAGCATAATTAATCTTAGTATTAGTCGCCGTAAGGGGGCTATAATTAAGATCACATTCCGGATCAGGGTTTGTTAAATTTATTGTAGGAGGAACTGTATCATTTACTATAGATAATATAGTTGCAATTGCTTCAATCGCACCCGCAGCTCCAAGTAAATGTCCTGTCATTGATTTTGTAGAACTGATTACTAATTGATATGCATGATCTCCAAATACAGTTTTAATTGCAGTTGTCTCTGAAATATCATTATATGGAGTGGAGGTTCCATGTGCGTTTATATAATTTACATCAGTGGTTGATATACCTGCATCCCGTATAGATTCCTTCATTGATCTTACCGCGCCTTCCCCGCCTGGAGCTGGTGCAGTTATATGATGAGCATCGCCGGTTAAACCAATACCAACTATTTCGCAAAGAATATTAGCACCCCTATTTATAGCATGCTCATATTCTTCAAGAATAATAATGCCTGCACCTTCACCCATAACAAATCCATTCCTGTCTTTATCAAAGGGTCTTGATGCTTCTAAATATCTGTCATTCCATGTTGAAAGTGCCCTCATGGCATTAAAACCACCTATGGACATTTCAACAATAGCCGCTTCTGATCCACCACACATCATTGCATCGGCACTTCCCCGCTGTATTATCATAAATGCATCTGCTATTGCATGTGAAGAAGTTGCACATGCAGAAGTTGTAGCATAATTGGGACCTTTAAGTCCAAACTTGATAGAAACCTGTCCAGCTGCAATATCAGATATCATCATTGGAACAAAAAATGGACTTATAGTACCCGGATTTTTAGTTTCATAATAATTCCAGTGCTGCTGTTGGTTTGTTACCATTCCCCCGATTCCGCTCCCAAAAATAACACCGAATCTGTCTCTGTCAATTTTTTCAAGATTAAATGCTGCCTGTTCCATAGCCATCGATGCAACAGCTATAGCAAATTGAGTAAAAAGATCCATTCTCTTAATACTCTTTTTATCTATATAATTCTCTGGATTAAAATCCTTTACTTCCGCAGCAAACCTGGTATCGAATTTAGCAGTATCAAATTTAGTTATTAACCCTACTCCATTTTTCCCATTAATAAGACCCTTCCAATATTCTGTAATACCAATTCCTATTGGAGTAACTGCACCCATACCGGTTACAACTACTCTCCTTTTACTCATAAATTTACTCCTGATATTTAGTTTAGGATCCTAATTAAAAAAATGCTAAGTAGGATAAAAGGGACCGGAGAAAGTAATTCTCCGGTTACAGATTTAATAATTATTAGCTTAATTTTCCTTTTAAGTAACTTACTGCATCTCCTACGGTACCTATTTTTTCGGCATCTTCATCAGGAATTGAAACTTGAAAAGCGCTTTCACATCCGATTACGAGTTCTACTATATCCAATGAATCAGCGCCTAAATCGTTAGTAAAAGATGCTTCTGGTGTAATCTGGGAATCTTCTACTCCCAATTTGTCCATTATGATCTCTTTTACTTTAGCTTCAACATCCATTTTATCGCTCCTATGATTATTTTATTTATTAGTTGATTAAAATTTAACAAAAATGATTTACATAGCCATGCCACCATCTACAGAAATAACCTGTCCGGTTATGTAATCTGCTTCCGGTGATGCCAGAAATGAAACAACTCCTGCGATATCTTCAGCCGTTCCCATTCTTTTAATCGGGACAACTGATAAAATCGCATCCTTCTGCTTATCGTTCAATGCACTCGTCATCTCCGTGGATATAAACCCGGGAGCCACTGCATTTACATTAATATTCCTTGATGCAAATTCCTTTGCAGTAGCTTTTGTAAAACCAATTACCCCGGCCTTCGATGCTACATAATTTGCCTGACCCGGATTTCCAATAAGCCCAACTACGGAAGCTATATTAATTATCTTTCCGTAACGCTGGTTCATCATTGGTCTTACAACTGCTTTCGTATAGTTAAAAACACTCTTAAGATTTACATTAATTACTTTGTCAAAATCTTCTTCTGTCATTCTAAGAAGTAAATTGTCCTTAGTAATACCTGCATTGTTCACTAAAATATCTATTCCGCCTAACTTTTCCAAAGCAAAATTAGCTGTTTTTTCAGCATCAGCTAAAGACGTTGCATCCGCTAATATTGAAAATGCTCTAACCCCCTGCTGCATAATTTCATTCTCTAGTTCACGTGCAGTATTCTCATCACTATAGGGAGTAATAATATACGTGAAAACAACATCACAGCCATTCTTCACAAGGTCCATGAGTATTGCCTTGCCTATACCCCTTATACCTCCGGTAACTATTGCCCTCTTGCCTTTTAATTTCATGTTTTCTCTAATGTTTTGTTAGCTGATATATATTCCATTCTGAATTCTTCTAATTGCCTGAATCCCTCTTCACCAAAAAAGTGACGCAGTTCCTCAGTGCACGAATCATAAATTGTTGAATCGTCCTCGGGATATTTGTTGCAGTGATCTAACCTTTCTATATGTTCATCATCAATTGTAAATGTTTCCTCATATACCGTGAAAGGGAATAAAATACAATACGTTGGTTTATATCCCCACTTATGCTTCCCTTCAGACATAGCAAGTTTCTGCAGAGTGCATAACCCTGCCTTATCAAGAAAAACACATTTACCATTATGGAGCTCTGTGCCTACAGCAAAACCCGATTCAAAGTCTTCATCCTTCTGAGGCGCTTCAAACCATTTCTTATCATCCTTGGTCTGTGAATCATCCATCCCCTCTTTAATCTTATCTTTTATCTCCATTATGGATTCAAATTCCTTCAGATCAGTATACACCCCATAATTACAGCACTCACCGTTGCATTGGCACCCGAACTTTAATGTAAATATCCGGGGATCAATCTTTAAATTGTTTATCCTCTTCTCAGTATCACTCATTATAAGTATTTCTCCACGTCAATAAATTTGTCTATACCGAAACATTTAACTTCCGGATTTATTCGCTTTACCAGCCCCTGTAATACCTTGCCCGGACCAATTTCATAAAACTCACCAACACCATCATTAATCATATTTACAATCGTCTCTTCCCATCTCACAGGTGAAGTTACCTGCTCAAACAAAAGATTCTTAATCTCATCTTTCATCGTAACAGGCTTTGCAGTAACATTTGCATACACAGGAAATTTTGCATCATATATGTTGGAATGATCCAGCGCTGTCTTCAGTTTATCCTTAGCGGGCTGCATCAATGGTGAATGGAAAGCCCCGCTTACCACAAGCTCCTTAACAAGCTTCGCACCCTTTGCCTTGCAGATCTCCATTCCTTTCTTAACTCCAGGTACCGATCCTGAAATCACTATCTGACCCGGCGAATTAAAGTTTGCACATTGCACAATCCCTTCCGCCGACGCTTCCCTGCACGCTTCTTCTACAACCTCGGGATTCAGACTCAATATCGCTGCCATCGTTCCGGGATTATCTATCCCCGACTGCTGCATCGCCTTCCCTCTCTCCCTCACAAGTTTAATCGCATCATAAAACTGAATTGCACCCGCAGATACAAGCGCCGAATACTCCCCTAAGGAGTGTCCCGCCGCCGCCAGTGGCTGTAGCGTCCGAATTAAAGAAGCCAGCACAACACTATGTAAAAATATCGCCGGCTGTGTAAACTCCGTCTGCTTAAGCAGATCTTCAGGACCATTAAACATGATGTGCGAAAGATTCGCTCCTACCGCTTCATCAGCAGTATTGATCATCTCCTTCGCTTCTGCCGAATTCTCATAAAGATCCTTCGCCATTCCTACATACTGTGCCCCTTGTCCTGGAAATAAAAATCCTATCTTCGACATATATTTCCTTCCTTAATCCATTGACCAAACTAAATAAGTTGCACCCCACGTATACCCTGCACCAAATGCCGCAAGTATAAGCTTATCCCCTTTCTTAACCTTGCCGTCGCGGTAATACTCAACCAGACACAAAGGTATAGTAGCCGAAGTCGTATTCCCGTACTTCTGTATATTTATCATCACCTTATCACGTCCAACTCCCATCCTGTTCGCAGTCGCATCTATAATTCTTAAATTAGCCTGATGAGGTACAAGATATGCAATATCATCCCCCTTCAGATTATTCTTTTCCATAAGATCATAAGATATATCCGCCATCCCTTTTACAGCCGCCTTAAACACAACCTTACCATCCTGGTAAATTACATGCATATTTTTATCGACGGTCTCATGCGATGAAGGATTCAGGCTTCCGCCCCCCTTCATATAAAGATTCTCGCGCCCTGAACCGTCTATCTTCAATAGCGAATCCTGAAATCCGTACTTCAGATCCGAAGTTGGTTCAAGCAGAACAGCAGCAGCACCATCACCAAATAGTATGCAGTTATTTCTATCCTTGTAATCTGTAATCGATGTCATCTTATCCGCACCAATAACCATAACCCTCTTGTACTTTCCGCTCTCAATAAATCCGCTTCCCGTCTGTAAAGCAAAAAGGAAACTCGAGCACGCCGCATTCATATCAAAACCCCATGCATTCTTAGCACCAATATTATCCTGTACTAAACATGCAGTCGATGGAAAAAACATATCCGGTGTAACAGTAGCCACAATAATTATATCAATCGAATTAGGATCAATTTTATAAGTCGATAAAAGATCATTAGCCGCACCTGTTGCCAAATCGCTGGTAGCGCCTTTCTCAAGCATTCTTCTTTCTGAAATACCTGTTCTCGTACGTATCCATTCATCGGAAGTATCAACTATCTTCTCAAAGTAAGCATTGTCTAAAACTTTTTCAGGAACGAACATTCCAACCGCGGTAATTGCCGCATTCAATTTCTTATTGTTTTCCATTTACATCCAGTTTATAAGTGAGAGTATTGCTTTATAGAGCTTTCAAATTTCTTAATTAAATCTTTCTTATACATGTATTCTGCCCTGAAGACCAGATTCTTAATCGCCTTGGCAGTCGACCTGCCATGACCTATCATGCAGATCCCGTTTACACCAAGCAGCGGTACGCCTCCCTGCTCTTCATAACTAAAATCTTTCAGTATCACCTTCATAGCACTTTTCGCAATTGCTATTTTCAAAAGGTTAGTCAACCCCTTCTTTGCATATTCCGCAAACTTAAATCTCAGCAAAGGAATAACCGCTTCTCCAAATTTCAAAAGTATATTTCCCGTAAACCCGTCGCAGATAACAACGTTCACGGTACCCTTAAGAATATCTCCCCCCTCAACATTTCCTTTGAAGTTAAGATTAGTCTTCTTTATAAGTTCACTAGCCGCAAGCGAAACCTCGCTTCCCTTTGATTCCTCCTCGCCTACACTCAAAATCCCGACAGATGGATTTTCAATACCAAAGATTTCCTTAGTATAAATAGTCCCCATAATAGCGTATTCAAGTAAGTGCTTGGGTTTGCTGTCCACACTTGCACCAACATCAAAAATTGTACAGACACCCGTTGTATTAGGCATCGGAGCTCCCATAGTAGGTCTCCCTATGCCCTCAATGCGACCCATAATCAAAGTAGCCGCAGCCATAACAGCTCCCGTATTCCCCGCACTTATAAATGCATCCGCCTTCTTCTCCTTCACAAGAGTAACTCCCGCAACTATAGAAGATTTCGGTTTGGATTTTATAGCCGCCGTAGGTTTGCTGTCCCCCATTTCAATAACATCTTCAGCATGAATAATATTTCCCTTTGGAAATGAAACCTTATTCTCTGAAAGTACACTTAATATCTCCTTCTCCCTGCCGATAAGAAAAAGCTCAAAGTCCTTCCTTTCCTCATACGCCTGCACTGCACCCAGCACTGCGTTCTGAGGGGCGTAATCGCCCCCCATCGCATCAACAATTATTCTACATTTAGAATTAAAGGAATCAGAATTTGACATTAAAAGATAATATCTTTATTAACTTTTAGGTAAAAACATCGAACGTTCATTGTAATAGCCGCAAGCGGGACATGCACGGTGAGTTAATTTCATTTCGCCGCAGTGTGAGCAGGTACCCATTGTAGGAGCCGTAGCTTTATAATGTGTTCTACGCTTATCCCTTCTGGTTTTGGACATCTTTCGTTTAGGATTTGGCATTGTCTTTCTCTATATAATTATTATTTAGTTTATTTTTCAATTCCATCAAAGGAAGCCACCTGTCATCCGTTTTGCTCTTATCGCAGTTGCAGTCTCCTTCGTTCAGATCCTTACCGCAATTAAAACATAATCCCTTGCACTCTTCCCGGCAAACCTTCTTCATCGGGATCGATAATAGTGCAAAGTCTCTCAGGTCCTTTCCTATCTCTATTCTGTCGGCGGTAATAGGCAGATAAACTAAATTATCCTTCTCATCACCATCCGGCTTACTACCTAAAAAATATACCAACTGAAATTTCCCTTTCAGTTCAGTATTAAAATCATTCGAACATCTGTCACATTCAAAATGAGCACTAACAGAAAAATCGGCATTCAATATTATCTGGTTAATAGATTTGCTCAACTCTACATCCGCCAGAAAATTACCGTAAAATGGTTCTTCCAGGTTTATTTGTGTAACAGCTTCGTCAAAATTAAAATTATGAACACCGTCGCTTAGGTTGCTAATCTTGATATACATACTTCATTCCTAAAAGAAAGCAAAAACAGCCTGAAATATAAATATCCTATCTTAGATAGTCAACTTTTTTAACTATCTGTACTATCAAAATTTTCTCAGAATAAAACATTCCTAGCGATAATCCCAATCCTCCCTGCTTAACCTCTCTCCTTAGAATATCATAATTCTAAACCCTTCCTCCCGATATTCCTAATCCTTCCTATTTAACCTCTCTCCTTGGAATATCATAATTCTAACCCCTTCCTCCCGATATTCCTAATCCTTCCTATTTAACCTTTCTCTATAGAATAGCAAAATCTTTAATGATTACTAGCCCCGTCTTCAAAATTCTTCCGTTAAAATCCACTGGAATACCCGGTACCTGCCCCCCTTCTTTTCGCATTCCACAATACCCATAGAATACCCATAGAATACCCATAGAATACCCATAGATGTATAAAGGAGGCAAGACTGAGAGTTCAGGGAAGTGTAAAAAGTCATCCTTTCCCCTTGCAATTCATCACTAACTTTATTTATTTAGTGCTCTAAGTCCATTGGTTTAAGGGATTTATGGTTTAAACCAATTCTTAATTGTTAAACCCAATTCAGAAACATTTGGAGGGCAATCTGTGGCTACCATCAAAAAACAAGTTCTCGGCGAGATTCAGGGGGGAATTGCTTATATCAAAATCAAATACAGAAACGGCAAACCTTATGTTGCCAGCAAACCAGGATATTTTAATATGGGTAAAGATCCTGCCACTCTCTTCAAGAAAAGCCAGGGCAGATTCATCGGTAAACTATCCAAAGAAATTTATAAAATTGAAATCCTTAAGAAAATCTGGTCCCTTCAAGATGCAGTAAAAGGATATACCTATCAGCATATTTGGGGCAGAAATTATAAATCTATCAGGAATGATGACCTTTCAGGAATTGTTACCTTAACACCTGAAATTTCATTCCTTCTGAACGATCCCGCAATTAAAATATCAAAAGAACACACAGTTAAAATAACCGCCGCTCCCATTGGTGAAAAAAGTGGAATCTCTCTTTCTAAAGAAAAAAAGATACTTGCCGTTGGAATAATAATACTGAAAAATCGAATCGGCTTTAACGAATCCGAAATCTCCTATCTTACCATAAACTCAGACCCCATTGATCTCGACATAACAAAACCAATCGATATAACTTTAAATATTATTCCCATTACCGGCACATCCCTTGATTTATTCGCAATAAAAAAAACATACATCACCCTGATTACCTTAGACGACTCCGGCTCCCCTATCCACAGCTCTGAAGTTATCACCACCGGTTAAATATTAACAAACAAAAAATCCCGCTGCAACCTTACTCGCAGCGGGACTCAAAATGAATATTTTCTATTATTGACCTGCAAGAAGTAATTTATAATTCCTTGCACCGTGAATAATTCGGTGAATTAAAATTGTCTTCTTTTCAATAGTATAAAATATGAGGTAATTCCCAATGATTAAATATCTGTAACCAAGCGATTTCAGATCCACATCTGCTGGAATTTTTCCTAATAATGGATTCAAAGAAACCAATAGTAGGTTCTTTTCAATTTTGTTAACTAACTCTTCATCTGCTTTAACATTATCAGAGACAATAAAAGAAATAATTTCAGTTAAATCCTCCTCAGCAATGCTCAGAAACCGGACACGATAATTATTTTTGCTCACTAATAATAGTCCTGATCTTTTTCATTATCTGTGTAATGTCCTTTCCTTTGTCCCCTGCTGCCTTTTGTTTCTGTGAGACAGATAATTTAGACTGCAATTCTATCTTTAGCTGCATCCTTGAATAATATTTCATTGACATTACTACCAAATCTCCTTCACCATTCTTAGTAATAAAGATTGGCTCATTTGATTCATTGGCAATATTTGATATCTCATTCGATTTATTTCTTAAATCAGAAATAGGTTTTATTATTGGCATCTTCCTTTCCTATATATTCAATATCAATATTATATCATAATTATGATAAAATCAAGTTCTATTTCAACAGCACCGTCTTCTTTATGTCCGAATAAACTACCTTATTCCCATCCCCTATAACCTCTAACCTGTAAATATAAACCCCGCTTGCCAATCCCTTCCCGTCAAACTCACTCTCATAATAACCGGCATCCTTCTGTTCATTCACAAGAACCTTGGCTAACTCTCCCTTAATTCCATACACCCTCAGTTTCACAAATCCCTTATCTTTTAATGTATAAGAAATCTTAGTACTCGGATTAAACGGATTCGGATAATTCTGATTCAATACATAAGTGCTAGGCGCTCCAAACTCTACCTCCGCAATACTCGAATACCTAAACGATCCATTATTATCAATCTGCTTCAACCTGTAAAAATACTTCCCTGCTATACTAACAGTCTTATCAACAAAAGAATAATTTATATTCGAAGTACTATTCCCATTCCCCTTCACAAATCCAACCCTCCCCCAGTCAGATTTATTTAGCGAACGTTCCACATCAAATCCCATATTATTCAACTCCGTCGCTGTACTCCACTTCAACACAACACTCCCCTTCCCCCCGCTCGCCGTAAAAGAAGTCAACTCAACAGGCAGCCCTAATTCCGATAACGGTCTCTTCCAAACCCCTCCCTCTGTTCCTGCAAACAAGTAAGATTCATTGGCAATAAGTGAAAGCACTTGATGATCATTCAATCCAATAGATGTCCAATTTAATCCATTGTTTGTAGATAAAAAAACTCCTGCATCGGTACCTACAAAAAGATTAACGCCACTTACAAAAATAGAATGAACATTAGTATTAGTTAAACCATCATTTGTTTGTTTCCAATCCAATCCGTAGTCGTTTGACAAAAATACACCACCAGACGTACCTGCAAAAATGTTGTCACCATTTATAATTAGAGAATAAGCAATATTATTGGTTAAGCCATTATTTATTGGTGTCCAGGTTGTTCCAAGGTCAGAGGAGTAAAACACTCCATTACCGGTGCCGGCAAAAACATCAGTTCCGTTAGCAGCAAGTGAATAAATAGAACTATTAAATAAAATAGTATTTAGGAATGTCCAGTTCGTTCCATTATTAGTTGAGCGATACAGACTACCATTACCGGCGAAAAAAACAGTACCCGCATAAATATAATTCCCACTTCCTGCAAGAGAAAGAACTGAACGATTATTAAAAGTATTATAGTCCCCTTTTAGTAACCAATGTGTTCCGTTATCAGTTGATAGATAAACACCACCTGTACCATGTTCGATATAACTGCTTGCATAAATATTAGTACCACTGACTACAAGCGAATAAATATAACTATTGAAGGGAGTTGTTGTTGACCAGTAATTTCCATTATCAGTTGAGACAAAAATACTATAAGAACCTGCATAAATATTTGTTCCGGTGTTTGCCATAGAATATACTGAGGTAGTTGGCATACCTATTTCAATCCAGTTATTTCCATTATTAGTCGATAAAAACAATCCCGAAACAAGATTATCAGGCGATGGGCTAACACCTGCATATATATTATGATCATTTACAGCTAGGCAACTAATGGTACCTTTCCCCATGATGAAAGTCCAATCTTTTCCGCTGTTAGTAGATAAGTACACTCCGCCAATACTACTCATACCCTTGGTAATGATACTAATAAAAACATTATTACCGCTAGTTGCAACATGATTATAGTAAGAGCTTATCATGGAAGTTGGTGCCCAATTAGATCCATTGTCTGTTGTTATATACAAACCTCCCCCGGTAAGAACAAAAATATTAGTGCCTCCAATTGCAATCTCCTTAACAGAAGTATCCGGAAGTCCATTATTCCTTTGTATCCAATTTAATCCATCATCTGTTGAAAGAAAAACTCCATGGGTCGCAGTGCCTACAAAAACATTAGTCCCAGTAACTTTAATTGAATGAATTGTTGTATCTATTAGTCCATTATTAACCTGAGCCCAATTATTTCCATTATCTGTGGATAAATAAACACCGTGAGTTACTGTACCAGCAAAAATATTAGTCCCGATAACAGCAAAGGAACTGACACTAATTCTATCTATGCCATAATTTACTTGCTTCCAGTTTAATCCATTATCCGTAGTAAGAAATACTCCGCTATCTGTACCCGCAAATGTATTAGTTCCATTTATTGTTAGGGCATAAATGTTACTATTCGGGAGACCGTTATTTGTTTTTATCCAGTTTTGTCCATTGTTCGATGAGAAAAACACGCTATTACCATTACCCACAAAAACCTTTGATCCATCAATAGCTATACTATTTGGCGAATCCCCCCCCGGTCCATTCGTCTGCACCCATTGTGGATATATAATTTCTGTGGTAAACAAAACCAAGGTAAGAAAAACCAAAGAAGTGTAAAATGTTTTCATATCTGCCACCTAAATAAAGTTCAATTTAAGAACCAATTCCCTGCTTTCA
>JARLHD010000268.1 GCA_031292435.1 Ignavibacteriaceae bacterium | reverse complement strand
ACTAACAATTTTTGGTGAAACTTTTTCTGAATCAAGCTCCAGGTGTCTGTCAATTTTCAGCATATCAATGAAACATTTTCTTGTCTGCGCTTCCTCTGTTAGGGCATAATGTGAGACTGCCTTCATTAATAGAATTTCAGTTAAATCAGATTTATCCAAATCATTTTTTTCTGTAAGCAGGCTGTCAGCTGATTGAATTACCCCCCTGTAGTCAAATGATTGGTATAATGTGCGGATATTATTAATATCAGTTTTCTGCTGAGGAAAAGCTAAATCAAAAAAGGATATTATAATAAGACTTAAATATAAAAATTTCATTTAAGCAAGATCATCTTTTTTGTCTCAGTAAAGCTTTTTCCTGATGATCCTTTTGCGCTCACTCCTTCAACTCTGTAATAATAAACCCCGCTTGCCAGACCCGCTCCGTTAAAGGATACAACGTAACTCCCCGGCTGTTTTTCTTCGTTAACCAGGTTTGTAACTTCTCTTCCTGTAATGTCATATACTTTTATTGATAAAAAACTGGTTTCAGACACTTGATATCTGATTAATGTTGATAAATTGAACGGATTTGGATAGTTTTGTTCAATTCCAAATGTGGTTGGAGATTGGTTTGTATTTCCTGTAATGCCTGAAATAGTACTGAATTTTAATTTTTCTATTGCATCCACAGGGTTCCCAAAATCATCATCACCTCCAAAAACATATACTGAATTATTAAAACTAACAGCCATAAAATTATTTCGTTTAAAATTCATTGGTTGTATAAGGCGTCCGGAAAAATGCATGGAATCCGTAAATGTATAAAGTTCAACTGAATTTAGAGCAGGATTTATTTCGTTATATCCGCCTAATATTACCACACGGTTGGAATCTATTTTAATTACCCGTCCATTTGCTCTTGGTCTTAATAAACCGGGTTGTTGTAAAATAAAGGAATGATCCGATAACCCGAAAACGTTGATTTCGCTTGAGACAGTATTAAACAATCCCCCAAAGATATATAAATTATTAAATAAACTTGTAGCCATTTGTTGAGTGCGCATACCGGGAAATGATGGCACGAAATTATATATAATTTTCTTTGCAGGAATATTATACTCAATAATATATGGGGGTATTTGGTCAGGGGGGGTGGCAGTCATTCCCCCTATAACAATTAGATTCGAATCCTTAATTAATCCTGTCGAATGTAACCGGTTGAACTGCATATCGGAATCAATGACTGTTGTTTTAAAAGTACTGCAGTCAAATTCTTCTATCGTACCGCTTCCCCTTGGCTGGTTGTTACCTTCACCTCCAGCGAAATATATTTTATTCCCGATTCTGTCAGCTATAAAATTTATTCGTTTCTTCTTCATATGACCGACTAATTTCCAGTTGTTCTGTGCCGGGGTATATGAATATATCCAATCAACCGCATTCTGGAGAGAATCTGAATACCCACCGAAAAAATAGATGGTTGAATCTACTACTACAGACTCAGATCCTGATATTTTTATCGGCATCTTTCCTGCTATTTCCCAGTTACCGGGCTGTCCGTAACTAAAACAATAGGGGAAGAAATATATTAATAATGCAATCTTTATTATGCTTTTCATGATTTATTTCGATCACCTCACACTATCATTATCAATTACTATACCAAAAATGTGTTTCAATTAACTTTCCTAAATGTATATGTTATAGTAAATGTTTGCCCCTGACTCGTTTTGACATCATATCCTTTTGGCTCAAATTCAGAATTTTCCAATAAAACATGATGTACACCCGGCATTACTTTAATGGGGTATTGTAATGGCGTTTGACCTTTTAATATTCCATCCACATAGATTTCACACCACGGGTTTACCTTGCAGTCCAGGAATGCGAACAAAGTATCCAAATTGATTTTTAAGTCAGTATATCCATTTGCATTTATCCTTATCTTTTTCGAATAAATAGGAAAATTGGGGTGGATAAGTTGAATAAAATGCTCACCTTCACTTAAAACTAAATTATTCTTTAAAGGGGTTACATCCATTTTTATTGAATCAATGTATACATATGCCCAGGGTAAACATTCAACATAAAAACTACCGGTTTTTTTTATTGCCGGTATTTGAATAATCTTTTCCTGTTTATCTGCCTGATCTTTTTTATCAATTGGAATTGCAGCGGTTAATCCTGGTTTTATTTCTTCTTTTTTAATATCCGTTGGGGCAATAGATCCTATCTTTCCTTTATCAGCAATTTTGTTAATTAATATTGTATCATTTCCTGTCTGCGAAACAATTTTAGAATCGCCGGGGTTATTATATTGTTTGATTAGAAAAAACACTACTAACAAAAGAACAAATAAAGATAGAATTATATATGCTGTTTTATTTTTCTTTTTACCAAGGCTTGTGGATTTATTTATAAATGTTTTATTTGTTAGAATTTCTACCACCTTATGCGCATCTTCAATCCTTTCTTTGGGATCATTATGCAAGAGAACCATTATAAGGTTCTGCACATCCGGCGGAAGCGCTGAACACAAATTGATTAGTTTATCTTCATCAAAGGACATTATCTTGTTTAGGGTATCATTAACATCTTTACCTAAAAATGGATTAGTACCTGTAAAAAACTCATATGCAACAATTCCTGCAGAAAATAGATCGCTTTTGGATGTTAGCTTGTCTCCACGGATTTGTTCCGGAGACATATATGTCGGAGTACCAACTATATGGAATTGCGATGTTACAAGGCTGTCATTAATACTTAATGCAAGTCCAAAATCTCCGATTTTTAATTCAAGATTTTTAGATATGAGAATATTTTCCGGTTTGATATCCCTGTGTATAATCTGATTTTTATGTGCAAAATCAAGCCCGGTAAATAATTGAATTACTAATTTCTTTTTTTCTTCGTAGGAAAGTTTATTCTCCCTTATTATGCTCCTTAGGTTTGAGCTTTCAAAATATTCAAAGGATGTATAATAATTATTACTGTCAGTTCCGTAATCTAAAACTTTAATAATATTTGGGTGTTCTATATTTGCTAATACTTTTGCTTCCCTTTTAAATCGTTCAAGGATTGAATCATCTGCCAGGTTTATTGTATTGAGTATTTTTAGTACTACCTTTTTCTTTGTGTGAATATTGGTAGCAAGGAATACAGACGAGTTATCATCTTTTTTAAGACATTCAATGATGTCAAATTTGTTAAATAATAATCCCTCCTCCTTGATTTGAGTTTTCATTATTGAAGACCCATCTCCTTAAGCTTAATCTGCACCCAGCGGACTGAAACTCCTAAAGATGAAGCCGTCTGAGTTCTGTTGCCATTACATTCCTCAAGCCTTTTTAATAAAAGCTGTTTCTCATAATCTCTCATTGTTCCATCAAAACTAATTGATTTTTGAGTTTCTTCAATTATAATATGTTCTTCTTCTAATTTGTCAGAATCGCTTAGAATAAGAGCTCTTTGAATTACGTTCATGAGTTGTCTTATATTACCCGGCCAGTAATAATTTTCTAATTTTGCCAAAGCTTCTTTTTGCAGCTTAATCCTTCCCTTACCGAATCTATTTATGAAATATTCTGCTAAAAGAGGAATATCATCTTTCCTTTCTCTTAAAGGGGGTACTGTTATTGGGAATACATTTAATCTGTAATAAAGATCTTCACGGAATTTCCCCATTTTTACTAATTGTTGAATGTCCTTATTCGTTGCCGCAATTATTCGCACATTAACTTTCTTGATTTGTGTGTCGCCCAATCTGGTAATTTCTTTATTCTCAATAACTCGAAGGAGTTTTGCCTGCAATGCTTCAGAAATATCTGCTATCTCGTCAAGGAAAAAGGTACCATTCTCAGCAACTTCCAGCAATCCTTTTTTGTCATTGGTAGCTCCGGTAAAAGCTCCCTTTTTATAACCAAATAATTCGCTTTCAAGAAGTGTATCGGGTATTGAACCGCAGAATTGTGCCAGGTAGGGTTTGTCACCCCTGCTGCTTAACATATGGATAGCATGTGCAGCAAGATCTTTTCCCGTTCCGCTTTCACCCAATATAACTACCGTCGCATCTGTCGAGGCAACCCTGTGTATGGTTTTTGCAAGGTTTTTCATCGGCAGACTTTCACCTATCATGTCCGGTACCTGGAACGAAGCCTCGACTTTATTTTTTAAGATCTGGTTCTCATCCTGCAATTTTTCTAATAATATGATTCTGTCCAGCACCATCGACACTAGATTTGAAAAGAATTTTAAGAAGATCAGGTTTGATTCTGTAAATTCCTTTCTGTTGGATTGGCTGTCAATTATGATTACTCCCCAAACTTGATTATCGCGTAGTATCGGAACACCTATTACTGATTTAATTTTTCGTATCAAAATACTTTCAAACTGAGATAGGCTCGGATCATTCTGTACGTCATAAAATATTAAAGGTTCTTTCTTTTCTATTACTCGTTTAAGTATCCCCGAAGAGAATTCGGAAAGGTCTGTAATATTTTCTTTATTAATATTTCTCGCTGATATAATCGAGAATTCCTTTTTAACATTATCATACCTTACAAATAACCCTCGTTCAGCATTAATTATGTTTATAACCCAATCCAGAGTTTCTTCAATTAATGAATCTTCATACACCGCAGTATTAAGCTTCTGGCTTATTAATTGTAGTGCTTCAAATTGTTCTTTAGTCAGGTTACGGATACTATTTATTTGTTCTCTTATTTCCAATCTTTTAGATTTTTATTGTTTTTATTTCATAATCAAACTATTCTGCAGTTTTCACGGAATAACAAATCCTGCAGGCTTCGACCTGCTCCGGTCTCCGAATTCATCAATACACCAGATAACCCAATAAAATTTATTATTATCAGGAGTGGAATTTATACTGATATCTACAGTACCGGTAATTTCGTCAGATGAGATATTTGCCTTTTGCCAAAGTAATTTAGGCTCCGGTTCATCAGTGTAAACTTCCAGCATGTAATTAAAATTGAAACCTTCTAAGAATCTTTTCCAATTTAGTACAGGGTAATGGGTCGCTAATGTATCTTCATCTTTGGGCGAAATTGTTTCAATTTCATCGGTAATAATTCTCTTAACATTTGAACTTCCTACAAGAAAGGTTTTCCCTGAACTTGTCTTTGCGTAAATATCAAAGTTTTTACCTATCACTTCTGCAAATGCTGTTAAGTTTAAGTCTATATCAGAAAAATCTTCTGAAAAATATGTTGATGTAATTTTCTGAACACTTTTATTAATAAGGAGAGAGGGGCATTGTACAAAAACCGAATCTATATTTTCATCCTGGTCTGTGATGGTTATTTCAAATGATAGTTCGTTCTCCGGACCGCTGTATTTATTCAATATCGAACTATATATGTAAACACTGTCAATAAAAGGAATTACATTAAGCCTTTCCTGGAGTGAAATCTTTTTCTCTGTACCCCAGCTGATCTTTACTGAATCACTGCTGTAACCTGATCTGCTAAAATAAAGCCACCCGTCTTTTAATTCTTTACATCCGATTTTAAAATAACCATTATTATCTGTTGTCATATTTATTCTATCAACCGACCAAAATACCTGCACATTATTTATCGGATTTGATACTAAACCGGAAGATACTACCGTTCCCTCAATTGAATATAATGCGTTATCAGGGTTATCAGGATCAAGGGGATTATTACGGGGCGCATTGCAGGAAGCTAAGAAAAATATTAAGCTGAATAAAAATATTATAGTAAAGTAATTTCTCATCTCTTGGGGTTAATCATTCCTAATTCAAAATATTTTATAACAATTTCATACAAAAATAAAGTAAAAATGACTCAAAAAGATGATCATCCGCCTTTTTCTTTATATCCATTTCTTTCTTAATAACCATGTCTTTACTCCCTGAGTTAAGATCATGTAGCATAATAATGTTATTGCTAAAAGTAACCAGTAAAGTGGCGGTAATTGTTCAAATCCAAGAGGTTTTGCAAGAGGGGAGAAGGGAAGTAGCATCCCGGCTGTCATCACCAAAACTGTTGTAACAATTAATGGCCAGCTTGGTCTACTCTGAATAAACGGAATTTTGTTAGTCCTTATTACATGAATAATTAATGTCTGAGTCATCAATGATTCCACAAACCATCCTGTTTGAAATAATGAAGCTTTCGATGGGTCCCAGCAGTTAAAAATATAAAGCATTATAAAATATGTGGTGTAATCAAAAATTGAACTGATTGGACCTATATATAATATGAATTTTTTAATCTCATCAATATTCCATGGTCGTGGCTTCGCTATCTGCTCCGGATCAACTTCATCAGTCGGAATGGGTACCTGTGAGAAATCATATAACAGGTTATTTGTTAATATCTGTATCGGAGCCATTGGAACAAATGGCAAAAATGCGCTTGCACCTAAAACACTAAACATGTTTCCAAAATTTGAGCTTGCACCCATTCTTACATATTTCAGGATGTTAACAAATACTTTCCTTCCTTCAAGTACACCTTCCTCCAGGACCATTAAACTTTTTTCTAACAATATTACATCTGCCGATTCTTTTGCAATATCGACAGCGGTATCAACTGAAATTCCTACATCTGCAGCTTTTAACGCTGGTGCATCATTAATTCCATCCCCCATAAAACCAACAACATTTCCACTTTCTCTTAATACACGGATAATTCTTTCTTTATGGGATGGTGATAGTCGCGCAAATACCGATACCTCGCTGGCTGTTTGGGCTAATTCTTTATCATTCATGATTTCAACCTGGCTTCCTAAAAGAATTCTGTCCGTAGGAAGACCAACTTCAAAACATATCTTCTTTGTTACAAGGTCATTATCACCTGTCAGAATTTTAACAGACACCCCATGTTTTTGAAGTGCCAGGATTGCTGGAGCAGCTGTATCTTTTGGCGGATCTAAAAAAGCGACATATCCTTTAAGCACTAAATCTATCTCATCATTTTTTGTATATACTGTCTTCTGCTCCATATCTTTATATGCCAAGGCTAAAACTCTGAATCCGTCACTGCTTAATTCTTCATATTCCTCTTTTAAGTCTTGGATTAAAATTGGATCCATCGGCAAAATTTCACCGTGCAGTTCAAATCTTGTGCATCGTTTGAAGATTTCCTCAGGAGCCCCTTTAGTTAATAACCGGCATGATCCTTCCGGCTCTTTGACTACTACTGACATCATTCGTCTTGAAAAATCAAAAGGGATTTCATCTATTTTCTGAAACTGACCAATTGAAATTTCCCTGATT
>JARLHD010000267.1 GCA_031292435.1 Ignavibacteriaceae bacterium | reverse complement strand
TCACATTCGTTATAGTACTAAGCGGGGTAATTATTACCACAGGCGTTATTCTGGTTAACAAAAAATTTAGGAGTTTGTAAATGGATCGTATGCTTCTTTCCTATCTACAGGGAATTGATGATTTTATTAATGTTCTCCCTGAGTTCCCTAAAAAGATGTGGGATTTTAAACCGGCGCCTAACCGCTGGAGCATAAAAGAAATAATACTCCATATGGCTGACAGTGAAGCAAATGCTTATGTAAGGTGCAGAAAGATTATTGCTGAAAATGGATCAAATGTCTTGGCTTATGATCAGGACAAATGGGCAGAGAATCTTAAATACAGGGACCAGAATATTGAAGCTTCCCTTGAATTATTCCGTCAGCTCAGGTTGAACACTTATAATTTATTGCTTACTATTTCAGACGATAAATGGGATCATTATTGTATGCATGCTGAGCAGGGAAGGATTACCCTCCGCGACTGGTTAAAAACTTATACAGACCATGTGCATATTCATATCTCTCAGATGAGAGATAACCACGATGAATGGGAAAAATCTAATACTGATTAATATTTACCATTCAGGTGAAGTCACCTCAAATTCGATTTATAAAGATTCCAGCTGCTTATACCACCCTTCAGACTGGATGCATTATAACCTTTACCTTTTAAAATTGATGCAGCCCTAAGACTCCGTCCTCCTGATCTGCAGTAGCAAATTATCTCTTTGCCTTTGTACCTTTCAAGCTCATTTGTTTTGGCTCTTAGTTCATGCAGTGGAATATGAAGCGATCCCTTAAGGGAACCGTTTTTTTTCTCCTGCTTCGTCCTTACGTCAAGAAATACAATGTTAAGACTGTTTCTCATTTTTGCTTCTGCCTCAGCAGGAGTATATTGATTAATAGACCGTGCCTGTAAAAACCTTTTGATTACAAGATATGCAATAAAGGCAGCCATGATCAATAATATTATTTGTGAAGTTTGCATCCATTCCTTTTTTTTATTTCTGAAGTATCATCTTTTGTCTGAGTTGAACTTCATCTGTTTTTAATTCGTAAATATAAACACCGCTTGCCAGATCTTTTGCATCAAATGTTTTTTCATAAACACCTTCCTGGTAATTAGCATCAGTCAGAACCCTCACAGCTTCACCCAGTGTATTATAGATAGTTAATTTTATTCTTGAGTTTTTCGGCACCTCAAACCTGATTGTAGTTGAAGGATTAAAAGGATTAGGATAATTCTGATTCAAGGTGAAGGACAATGGTTTAGCTCCAGCAGTAACCTGTACATTCGAACTATAAATAAAGCTCCCATTTAAATCCACCTGTTTTAATCTGTAAACATATTTTCCGAAAGAAGAAATATGGTCTGTAAATGAATAATCTTTTGCAGTTGTGGATGATCCGCTCCCCTTAATATACCCGATTGTTTCAAACAATATTAGTTTGGAATTTATTACATCAAGGTTTTCGTTAACTTTGGCTCTTTCAATTTCAAACCCGCTATTGTTAATCTCTGTGGCTGTTTTCCATTTCAAAATAACCAGACCCGCATTTATTTCAGCAGAAAATGATGTAAGCTCAACTGGCATAGGTGCCACCTGCGTTAAGGTTGCAATTTTTAGAACTATATTGTTATAGGGATCGAATACGACGTTAAGTGGTTGTCTGGTTACATTAAAAGTAAAAAGCTGATTATTAACATTGTTGAATACTTTTAATGTATCCGCGGGACCGGATGAATAATTTATCGCGATCTGCAAAGGCATTTGGAAGAACACCGTATTTGTTTGCGTTTGTACTGCCTGAAATCCAACCTCCCAGCTGTTTGTCCCCTGCTGAGAAATATAATATTTATTAGCATATACCGGATGGTTGGGCTGATATACCCATTCATTAAAAAACCATGAAAGATCCTGCCCGTAGGTGCTGCTCATTATTGAGGCATAATCCCCGATTGTTGCACTTTTATATCTAAGGTCCGATGTACCGTAATTATGCATACCCGTAAAGAATAAGGAATCTCCCATCAGGTATCTTAACTGGTGAAGAACACAGGCGCCTTTTTCATACGTCATCGCTGTGTTAAATAAAGTGTTTATATCCGGAGTATTAACTGCCCAATCCGGATTTGATATAGCCCTGCCCGGATTATTTGCTAAATAATCGCTTGCATCACTGATTATATCATTTTTATAAGAAGCATAACCTCCTGTTGTTTCATACCATATAGCCTCGCAGTAGGTAGCGAATCCTTCATTAAGAAAAATGTCTGCCCAGGTAGCGCAGGTTATCATATCCCCAAACCATTGATGTGCAAATTCATGTGAAACTAAATTCTCATCCCAGCAATTTGGGCACAAACTGGTTAATGTCTGGTTTTCCATTCCTCCCCAGATAAACTGGTTATTCAAAGTTGAGAAGCCATTCTTTTCAAATGGATGTTCTCCCCAAAGCGTAGAATAACGGTCGCACATTTGCAGTACTTTTGTTTCAATATTAGCAAGCCCGGATTCCCCTGAATTCCAGTAGAATCTGAAAGGAATGCTGTCCTGCGGGTTCGAGATCTTATGCCAGTATTTTATATCAAGATTATAATTTACCTTTGCTGAGATCACAATTAAATAAGTTGCAACAGGGTCCCTGCTTATCCAGTTGTAATATATAGTATCATTACTTTTTATTGAATCTGCTAACCTTCCGTTTGATCCTAGTTTAACTGATCCTGGTGTTATTGTTTTCAAACTCATAGTTGCTTTATCAGATGGTTTATCCCAGCAGGGGAACCAATTTCTTGCGCCCTCTGGTTCACAATCAGTAAAAACCATTCCGCTTTGAACATAAAATGCTCCATCGGCTACGTTCTTGTGCTGGTAATAAATTTTTACATACAGCGTTTCCCCTGGGGTATAAATTCTGTCCAGGTTAATTGTTAAAATATTATTGACATGCGCAAAGCCGGTTCCGGACAGACGCACAGAATCAATTTGTAAAGATATATTGATAGCATTTAATTGAATATAATTTATAGAGGAATCCGCGAGTAATGTTAGGATCTCAATTCCTGTATAACTACTTGGGTATGGGGTTAAAAAACATTTATAAATGTCAAGATTAAGGCTATAATCCAGCATATCAAAAGAATGTGCTCCTGTTGTGCTAAGGTTATTTGATAATAATTGAAGTGGGGAATTCATTTTCTTTTCTGAGCAAAGGGTTGAGCCTTTCTTTTCAAAGGACTGTCCCTGAATTGATATTGTTATAAAAACAAATAATGTTAAAAAGTATAAAAGACATTTCATAAAGCACCTTAAAAATTGCTTTGTAACTTAATCAGGTTTCCAATTATTCGGAAGTGAAATAATCCTGCCATTATTTAATTTGTTCTTGTTGAATCTTTATCTTTTTATAATTAATTATTTACCGACCAGATAACTGAAATTGCAAACCCCGATTTGTGCATAGTACTTTTTAAGTCATTATGTGTATTTATAAGTAATTAATCTTGGTGTTATTTTATTATCACATAAAGGTCGGGGAACAGCTAAGTTCAGATAATATAATACTATACCGACGTGCTATTTACTTTTAACAAAATTAATTTGGAGATTAGATGAAGAAGTTTTCTTTCATTATCATATTGTTTTTTCTACAGTTTACTGGTTTGCCGCAACAGTTAAAGTTAAATGATGAAATCCCGTTAGATAAAACTGTCCTTAAAGGTAAATTGGATAATGGATTAACCTACTATATCAAGGAAAATAAAAAGCCAGAGCATAGGGCAGTCTTCAGACTTGTTGTAAACGCCGGTTCAATTCTTGAAAATGATGACCAGCAGGGTCTTGCTCATCTTGTTGAACACATGGCCTTTAATGGTTCAAAACACTTTGAGAAAAATGATTTAATAAACTATATCGAATCAATTGGAATGAAGTTTGGTGCGGATTTAAACGCTTCAACAAGTTTTGATGAAACAATCTATAAGCTTGAAGTCCCTACTGATAATTCTGAAATATTGGAAAAAGCTTTCTTTATTACAGAAGATTGGGCACACAACCTTACCTTTGATCCTTTAGAAATTGACAAGGAAAGAGGCGTTGTAATTGAGGAATGGCGGCTTGGAAGAGGAGCAGATGCAAGAATGTTCGATAAACAGGCTCCGGTGCTTCTTAAAGATTCAAAATATTCTAAAAGATTAACTATAGGCAAAAAGGAAATAATTGAAAAAGCACCGTATGAAACTCTTAAAAGTTTTTATTATGACTGGTACCGCCCCGATCTAATGGCATTAATTATTGTGGGAGATTTTGATAAAAACAATATAGAATCATTGATAAAAAAACATTTTTCAGGAATTCCACCTAAAGCTAATTCAAGAGTCAGGGAAATATTTACTGTTCCTGACCAGGATCAAATGCTTTTTTCTATAGTTACTGATCCTGAAGCTACAGATAATTCTATAAGCTTTTACCATAAACTTGATTCTGAACCACAGGATAAAGTTAAGGATTACAGACGCGCTCTTGTTGAAATTATGT
>JARLHD010000266.1 GCA_031292435.1 Ignavibacteriaceae bacterium | reverse complement strand
GAAGATATAATTGATTTCATATTCATTATTATTGGAGCTATAAATACAGCCCACTACAAATGTCTGCATTTTAGGCAGCGCACTATCTGTATTTACATTTTCACTTCCCGAAGGAGTAATATGAGTAAGGGTATCGCCGATGAGAGATTCCAGGCGGTCGGCAAGTCTTAATCCGATAAGAACACGAGGGTAGCCTGCGGAATCAGAAAGGCTATATTTGCCGAACAGGATATTCTTTTTAATATCATAAATTGTCTGACCGGATGATTCAGTTATTCCCTTAAGGTTAATGACCTGGGTTTCTTTTCCCCTTATTGCCAACACTTTACCGCTAACAAATGGAGAATAGCTTTTAATTTCCTTAATGGCGTTGAACTGTTTTGTATAATCATTTGCATGGAAATGAAGGTCAGGATTTATAATTTGAATTCTAACATCAGGATCAAAACTAATAAGGAAGGAAGTTACTAAGCTGCCGAATCCATTGAACACCGAGAGGACGACAATCAAAGCAGCAACGCCTAATGTAATTCCTGCAATTGAAAGGAAAGAAATAATAGTAATAAAATTTACTTTATGCTTAGAAATAAGATATCGCTTTGCTATGAAGGTTTCAAATTTCATCAGTTAAACCTAATTGTTGAAACAGGTTTAATGCGGGAAGCAACATAACTTGGTATTATTGAGGCTAAAATGCAAAGCAGAAGAGTCAGGACTGATACTCCACCGAATATTGTAAGAGAAAGATAAATAGGGACTGTTGACATAAAATAGACCGAGGAGGGGAGAGTTATTATATTATATTTTAATTGAATTTCCATTAAGAGAAATCCTATAATATTGCCGAGTAATATTCCGGCAAGGGCAAGTACAATCCCCTGGAAGAGGAATATGCCGGTAATTTGTTTTCCAGCAGCACCAAGAGATTTTAGTATTCCTATTGCATTTGTTTTTTCGAGGACCATCATTAACAGGGTACCAATTATGTTAAAGACTGCTACGATAATTATTAAACCTAACACTATGGGGATAGGTTTTTTCTGAAGATCTATCCATGTGAAAATATTTCTATGCAATTCATATATTGATAAAGACTTGTAGGGATACCTTAACTTTGCCTGAAGAAGGTGATTGAGGCTGTCAATTTTAGAAATATCATTTACACGGATATCATATCCATTGATATTGTCGCCGATTTTCAGAAGGGATTGAGCTGCAGATAAATTAACATAAGCAAATGCATCATCAAATTCTGCCATACCGCTTTCGAAGATACCTGATATTACAAAGTTCCGGACATTTGGCATATTTTCAGGAGAGGGGATTTTATCATTCTTTAAGGTAAAGAGGGTTACTTTATCTCCAGGTTTGGCATAAATCTCATCAGCTAGTTTTTTACCTATTATAATAGAGGAAGGATTATCGAGACTGATATTACCAAGGATTATATTCTCTTTAATTCCTCTCAATTTATTATCGGGCAAAACGCCGATAATATTTATTCCCTCAGTACCTCTTTTGCTTGTAATAATGGCAAGACTAGAGGCACTGGGATTGATATCAAGGAGATATTTACCAAGGAGTGATTTAATTTTAGGAAGACCAGTATGATAATCAGGTAAAATGGTACTAAATGAACTTATCTTAATATGAGAATCAAAATCAATAATTTTATTAGTTATAGTTTTCTCGAATCCTTTAAGAATGCTAAGTGCAATAATAAGAGTGGCGACACCGAGAGATATTCCAACTATAGAAATGACCGAAATAAAGGAAAAGAAGCGGGAATCCTTTTTAGAGAAAGTAAATCTTTTAGATATATATAGCGGAAACAGCATCGGGATAGATAGTTTGATTGATTTTGATTAAGAAAAATAGAAATTTACTGACTGAATAAAAAATATATCGTAATAACTTTGTTTTTATTTTGATAAACAGATATATTTGTTTCCTGTTTAAAAATGGACATAAATCAAGCATTTCCGATAAAGATTTGTAAAGATTAAAACCAAGTAACAGAATAGATTTCGGGGCGTAGCGTAGCCCGGTTCATCGCGCCTGCTTTGGGAGCAGGAGGTCGCAGGTTCGAATCCTGCCGCCCCGACACATAAGATGATAATTATAGCCCTTAATAGAGGGCTATTTTTTTATTTGGTTGTTTAATAGAAATAACAACAAAAGATGCTTTAGATAATGATGGGTATTTGCTATTAAATCATTTATTAGTTTTGTTAAAAACAATAATGGAATTGGAACTGTTTGAATTGATAGTTATTTGTAAATTATCATTGAGTAACCTATATTTACTCTCTTAATTTTAGAAAGAAGTTCATTACTTATTGATTGATTCAAGCGAATAAAGTAGTGAGAAACTTTATCAGGTGAGACTCATGCGCCCATAGCTCAATTGGATAGAGCAATAGCCTTCTAAGCTATAGGTTAGTGGTTCGAGTCCACTTGGGCGTACAGAATAAAATAGAGCGGAAGCTCTACTAAATGGTGAGCGTAGCTCAGTTGGTTAGAGCACCAGGTTGTGGCCCTGGGGGTCGTGGGTTCAATTCCCATCGCTCACCCAAATAGATATTCCATATTGATAAATTGAATAAAGCCGGCCCCATCGTCTAGTGGTTAGGACATAGCCCTTTCACGGCTGTAACAGGGGTTCAAATCCCCTTGGGGTCACGAATAGCCCTCATATTTGCAAGAATATGAGGGTTTTTTAATTTAAGGGGTATTGATTTAGATTCAATTCTTTAGGAAGGTAATCTTATTGTTATTTCGGATTTCTGCGGGGATAGAAGGACTGTCTATTATATATACCGAATAACCTTTTAGAATTGACTGCAGAATTTGATCATTAGAGGGGATAAAGGGATAGGCTGTGAAATTACAATAGAACATTGCTTCGATATTATGTTGTACATTAAATACAACAGCATTTGATTGGGGGATTTGAAGGTTCAATTCACGAAGACGTACTGCCCAGAGTTCGCTGCGATCTGTTTTTGTGAATGGTTTAATTCTTTCTATTAAAGTACGGACAGGGAGAGCAATTAATAATATGAGGAAAATGATTTTCCATATTCTATAGGAGGAATTTTTTAGATTATCCTTAACCAGCCAGAATGCCCAGGCGATTATTATAAAGATTGCAGGGGAACTCATCATAACATAACCCTGCATTTTTGTTGCTACATATGTAAAGAATAAATAGGGTAACAGAAACCAAAAGGTTAAGGCAATTGTTGCTATGGAATATTTTTTATTATAGAATGTATAGAAGAACATTATTAAAGCAATGGGGGCAAGCTGTCCGAATATCCGGGGAAATAATATAAAATGAAAGAAGAGAGATCCGGTATGCCCTTCAAGCGGTTCAATAATATGCCGGTAATTAAAATAACTTTCCCAAGCTGCTTCGCGGGGGAATGCGGAGAATATATAAATCTGCCAGGGAAGAGCAAGAGCGGCTGCAACCAATAAAGCAACCGAACATTTTATCATTGCTTGTTTCCATGATTCATGGTAAGTGAGGAGGATAAACAGAACGCCGATTATTATAAGTCCGGGAAGCCATTTAGTTAGAAGAGCACAACCGGTTGCTAATCCAATAAGGATAATAACTAACAAGGAGCGATGTTTCAGGTAATAGACTGAAAGGAATATTCCAAGTTCAATGAAGAATACAAATAATATTTCGGGATGGTCCGTTGGATTACGACCGGTAGCAAGTTCAATCAGGACACCGTTTATTGCATAGAAAAAGGAAGCAAGTAAACCGACCTTTTCATTATAGAATTGTTTGGCGATGTAATAGGTGAGGAAAATTCCAATAGAAGATAATATAATGCTTGGCAAACGCACAGCGATTTCGTTTATACCGAATAGTTTAAGGCTAAGCATTATCAGCCAAAGAGACAAGGGAGGCTTATGAACCCAGATATGGTTTGCGGTCCAATCTTTATAATCAAAGTTCAATACCGGATGCTCAAACAAGGTAGGTACGAACATATGGTTAAGAAGATTTTTAGCAACAAGGGCATGATAGGTTTCATCCCAGGGATGTAGGAAATAGTCCATACCAGCAAAGAGGCGAAGGATGAGTCCTGCTAAAAATATAAGGGAGATTGATAACGAATAATTTTCTTTTTTTGCTGTAAGGTAGGCGAACCAGAACAGGGAAGCATCAAGGATAATTGTTATGATACCCCATAGTTGATTGGAGAGATTCATTATAGTTACGTTATTGGTTGAATTTGAAAATTGGGGAATGCAGGAGTCCCATTTTCGATAGTCTGTACATGAGAGAAGTGCGCATGCAGCCCAATCCATATTTGAGGCTGCGGGAAAAATTAATAGATGAAGCTTCAGGAAAATATTTAGTAGGGCAGGATATTTCACCTACACGGAATCCGGCGTATAATATTTGAGAAAGCATTTCATTATCAAAAACAAAATCATTGGAGTTATTCTGCAGAGGGATAGATTCTAAAACTTTGCGTGTGAAGGCGCGGTATCCGGTATGATATTCAGAGAGCTTGGCACCCATTAACAGGTTTTGTACAAGAGTCAGTATGCGATTGCTGATATATTTATATATTGGCATTCCTCCGCTCATTGCTTTTCCACCAAGAATACGGGAACCAAGGACGACATCAAATTCATCTGATTCGAGGAGGTAAGACATAGCAGAAATAAGTTTTGGAGTGTACTGATAATCGGGATGGAGCATTACTACGATATCGGCATTCTGCTTTAACGCGGTGGTGTAGCATGTTTTTTGATTTCCGCCGTAGCCAAGATTTTTTTCATGTGTAATAACAGTAATACCCAGTTGTTTAGCGACGGCGACGGTATTGTCCTTGCTGGCATCGTCGACCAGAATTACTTCATCGACAATATCGAATGGAATTTCGCGATAGGTAGATTCCAGAGTTTTTTCTGCATTATAAGCAGGAAGGACAACAACAACTTTACTGTTTCTAATCAATTTGCAATATAGGAAGTTAAGAGAATAAGAATTTTATATGTAATGATATGATTTTGGTTCAAAGAATGCAAAATATTAGTATACTTTTCATTTATTCAGTTAATGGGGGATTGATTGACGGGAGATTAGGGGATTTGGGTTAATTAGGTGAGGATTATGCGAAATTACTTAAATAATGAATATTAATGAATTAGCTATGTGCAATCAGATAGGTATCTACGGGTATTCTATGGGTATTCTATGGGTATTAAGAGTCGTGTGCCTGAAGCGTTCTTTAGGAGGAGGGGTATTAGTTGTTATTTATATCCGTTTTTTGGTTTATTTTTACTAAACATGATTGATGATATAATAATAAAACCGATTGGAATAGTGCATTCGGAAAGAGTGCATCGTTATGAAACGCCACGACAGGGGGTATTAGCCGGAGGGGATATTTCGGTTATCAGGCTGAGTCCTAATTTTAATTTTGAACAGGCGGTTAAGGACCTTGAGGGATTCGAAAGGATTTGGGTGATTTACCAGTTCCATTTAAATAAGAACTGGAAGCCGATGGTTACTCCTCCAAGGCACACGAGAAGGAAGGTGGGTGTATTTGCGACAAGGGCTCCACACAGACCAAATCAGATCGGGATGAGCTGTGTTAAGCTGGAATCGATTAAGGGGTTGGAGATTTTTATTTCGGAATCGGATATACTGGACGGGTCACCTGTTTTGGATATAAAACCGTATCTGCCATATTCTGATTCGTTCCCGGGTGCGGCTACAGGATGGGTTAAGGGTGGGTTGGAGAATATCTATGTAGTTGAATTTGAATCGAAGGCGGAAGAGCAGTGTTTATGGTTAAAGAATGAGGCGGGTATTAACCTTGTAAATTTTGCGAGGCTTCAGCTGGAGTTTAATCCGGTTGATGATTCGAGGAAAAGAATTTCGGCAGTTGAAAATAAGGGGCGAAAGAAGGGGATGTTCATTTTAGCTTACAGGACATGGCGAATTATATATCATGTAAATGCAAAAGGAAGGAAGGTTTTAATTAAGGAGATCCGTTCAGGCTATACTGATGCTGAGCTAAAGGATGCGGGGGAGGACTTGTACAAGGATAAGGCACTCCATAGGAAATTCATAAAGCAATACTTTAATATGGAGTAGTTGGCAACTCTTTGCTATATTAAAATCATAATTTATTATTTTATATTTGAATTACCATATTAGATGAAACAGAAGAAAAAAGAAAAGCATAAACAACAAGAGGCAGTACAGCCGATAAAGCCGGAAATAAATCTTGCGTATAATAAATATTATCCTTTGAACTTTGAGAAGGGGATCAACTATATACTTGCAGGGATAGCGGCAATTGCCGGGATATTCTTTTTGTATATAGCTAAAACTCAGAACGGATATTTTTGTTTTCCACTGGATGATTCATGGATACATCTAACATTTGCGCGGAACCTTGTTGAATATGGGAGTTTTTCATATTACAAAAACCAATTAGCGACATCGGGATCGACCTCTCCATTATATACATTTATACTTGCGGGATTTTATATCTTTTCTAAAAATGAATTTATTATCAGTTATATAATTGGAATAAGTTCATTTGCAGCCGGGGTATTTTTTATGTTCAGGTTAGCGAATTTGCATTTTGCGGATGCAAAGTGGCTGGCGGTTTTATGCGCATTGCTATTTGCAATTCAGCCGATGATAAATCTGATTGCTGTTTCCGGAATGGAGACGACAATGTTTATTGCCTTGATAATTATATCTATATATAATTACAAAAAGAAGAACTGGAAAGCTTTAGGGGTTTTGTTGGGTGCATTGGTTTGGTGCCGTCCGGACGGGTTTGTTCTTTGGGTTGCGATTGCGGCGGATTATTTAATCCGGATGGTCCTGGAGAACAGCATGAAGAGCAGGAAGGAAGTGCGTATGTCGATGAAGGAATTGATATTGCCATTTTCAATTGCGGCAGGTATTGCAGCAGGATATTTCCTGTTTAATTATTTGCTTTCGGGGTCACTGCTTCCGAACACATTTGGTTCAAAACTGGCAACATATGAGGGGAAATCACGAACAGAATTTTTAAAGGTTCATGTTCTGCAAAATTTTACAAGTCCTGAATATGTTCTATATATTGTCCCTTTTGTATTAAGTACAATTATTATTATTAGGGATGTAATACGGAAAAGATATAATGAATTTTCGGTTTATTTTATATTTCTTGCTGGGCTTATTATTGTATATTGGCTTTTCCTACCCTTTTCCAGTTCATATGGAAGATACCTGATGCCATTAATACCATGTTATATTATCCTGTCAGTTTATGGTGTAAGGATTGCGGTTGAATATTTAAGTTACAATATAAAATATTCCACACCCGGGAATTTTATTTTAGTAGGTTATTTCCTAGCATCAGTTGTTCTAAGTACGATTTATTTAAATGATTGGTCGGGCTATTATGCTCAAAACTGCAAATATTACAAAGAAAGGCATGTAGCGGCAGGGAACTGGATAAATAAAAATACTTCATCTGATGCTGTAATTGCGACACATGATATTGGCGCGATAGAGTTTTACGGACAAAGGAAACTGGTTGATATGGTTGGGCTAGTATCTCCTGAGATAATAAGTAAGATGAAGGTAGGATTTATCGGATATCTAAACAATTATTTGATAGAAAAGAAGGTGGATTATTTAATTACATTAAGGAACTGGTTTGAGGTTGTAAATGATAACCCTGTGTTTGTGCCTGTTAATGAACCGGAGATTTTGGAAATATATAAATTTAAGCCGCACAAGACTCATATATTAGACGGGCAGGCATCGGTGCTAATACAGCAAGCTATACAATATTTGAATGGTAGGGATTACACAAGTGCAGAGAGAATGTTTTTACAAGCATTGTCGGCTGATCCCATTTCCTCCAGAACATATTTTATACTTGGGTATTTTTATATATCTGCGGGGCAAAGTGCGAAAGGGGAGGAGTACCTGAATAAAGCTCTTACTATTTTCCCTGAATTTCCTGAAGCTGATTTTATGAAGGCGCAGGTGGAGTTATCAAAAAAGAATTACGCAAGTGCAAAAGAGTATAATGACAAATGTCTAAGTATAGATCCCTCCCATAAAGAAGCATTGGAAATGAGGGAGAAGTTGAAGAGTATAATACAAGATGCAGGTTCGAACAAATAAGATTTACTAGTTAATGAATAATTCCAGTATCCAGTTTTATTTATTTATAATTGTTACGTCCATTTTCTGGCTACAGGGTGGATTGTTTGCACGACAAAGGAGTCTTATTAACTACTCCGTAAAACGCTATGATTTTACTGTAAGGATGCGGGATAGTGTTTTAATTGATTGTACTAAATTTATCCCTGTAGAAAAGAAGCCTGCTAAGGGTTGGCCTGTAATAATGTTCTGCCATGGATTTAGTGAATCAAAGGAAACTGAAGTTCCTGATGCAGTTGATCAGGCACAATTTGGATACTATACTTTTGTTTTCACTATGAGAGGGCAGGGACATTCCGGCGGGTTAAGCAATCTAATTTCAACTGTCGAAATGAATGACCTGATGGAGATAATAGATTATATTAAGCGGGATCCTTTAGCTGATTCAACTAGTATAGCAATTTTTGGTGCTTCTCAGGGGGGTATAATTCCATTTATGGCGGTCTGCAATGGAGCAAAGGTTGGGACTGTTCTGACCGATCTTGCTTCTCCCGAATTTGCATCAAGCTGGATAGAGAATGGTTCAATAAAGATAACCTTTTTCTTTACAATAGATTATGATACTTCGATAGTGAGGTATACAAATGATGTAAAGAAATTAAGGAAGTGGACTCTATCAAAGGAAAACGATAAATGGGACAGCCTTGCTAATTTTCTTCCGAAGGGAAGGGATTTTTTAGACAAAGTTCCCGAGTGTAAAGTACCGGTGTTAATTACAAATGCCTGGCAGGATAAATATTTTAATGCATCGGGGATGATAAAAGCTATAAAGCTGCTTAAGGTACCTTTTATGGCATATTTTGGAGCAGTGGGGGGGCATGGAGCAGATACAACAAAAGAGGAAAATGATTTTCTTTCTACTTATGATAATAACTGGGAAGAGTATTGGCTGAATAATTTTTACCCTGGTTTCGCGGATTCTGCAAAATATCAATATGCCTCATCGCATTTCCCCAGGGTTAATAACCATTGGTCGTTTTCTCATTTTATTTCGCACGAATGGCCACCATTAAATGTTGCACCGTTAACGTTTTATTTTAACCCCGGGGGTAAACTTCTTGAAGTTCCGGCCAAAACAGCCTTTGATACTGCAGGTTTCTGGAATGATTTAATTGATACCAGTTTTACAATGCAGCAGGCAATTAATACCTCGTTCAAAGGTGAATTTTTTAATAAGAGATTCAGTAAGAATACACTTGTATTTGAAACTGATCCCTTACCTAATGATTATCAATTAATTGGAGCCCCACAAATTCATTTATTTTACTCTTCTACTGCAGACGTTTGTCAGTTTAATGTTCAGATATGGGAAATTAAGCCGGGTTTAGATACCAGTTTTGTAACAAGAATAAATTATACAGACAGGCATTACAAACCTGGATTAATAAAGGAGAAGATTACCGAGGGTACTTCATTTTCGCATTTATTTCAGCAGGGGGATAAAATCAGGATCATATTTACTAATCTTGATACACAACCTGCAGATTCATTTTTAACAACGAATCCTTATGTACTGCCTATACTTAAGAAATCTTATAATAAAGTTTATATGGGAAAATCCTTTCCCTCATTTATTGAACTACCTATGGTAGGATCGACTAGTGGTATTGCTAAAAATAATGAGATATCAAATAAGTTCAGGCTCTTCCAGAATTATCCAAATCCTTTTAATTCTCTGACTAATATAAGGTTTTCGGTAGATAAACCGGCTCATGTAGAATTAAGGGTCTATAATAAAAGAGGGCGGAAAGTTGCGACAGTACTTGATGATGATATGCCGGCAGGCACACACCAAGTGGAATTTAATTGTTCGCACAAAAAGCTTTTTAGCGGTGTTTATTTTTATGAAATAAAAGTCGGCAACACTGTAAGAAGAATGAAGATGGTACTGGCAAACTAATTATTCCGCTAAGTTCAGTTCGTATCAAAAGACCCTTTAAGAGAATGGAACATCTTACAATAATAATGAGTTTAAACATTAAATTGATTATAAGTTTTTCAGGATATTTGTTAAGAAAAGGGTAATAATTTTTAAATATCTTTATGAATATTATTATATTTGTAATCAGTGTAATTTTATTTAAGTTATAACTCTAATTTTTATGAAATTATGTTATTATATTATAAATATTGAATATTATTAGTCATGATATTTAAATATATTAGCCTAATTGCTTTTCTCAATTAAAACTAAATATGAAATTAATCATTCAAAAACCATCGGAGTCATACTGTGAAAAACAAAAATCAATTTAGAGCAATGTTTACAGGCTTTGCTGCGGTTGCAATCCCTGTCGTTTTTGTTGTTGCTTTATTACTTTATATCTATGTACTTGGAAATCCATCAAATTTTCAAGGCGGAAACGTAAATAATGGTCCATTACCCGGAAATTATTTAGCTATAGTATATAAAGGTGGAGTGATCGTTCCAATTTTGATGACCTTATTATTAATTGTAATAACTTTTACAATTGAAAGATTCATTACCATAACTAAAGCAAAAGGAAAAGGCAGAGTTAATAGTTTTGTTGCAAAGGTTCACATGGATCTTTCCAATAAGAATTTAGATAATGCTATGAATGAATGCGACAAGCAGAGAGGATCAGTAGCAAGTGTTGTAAAAGCAGGGCTTATTAAATATAAAGATATGATTCCTGAAAAAGCATTAAACAGAGACCAGAAAGTTATAGCAATTAAACAGGAAATTGAAGAGGCTACATCTCTTGAGCTTCCTATGCTGGAACAAAATTTAGTAATTATTGCAACAATTGCTTCTATTGCAACACTTATGGGTCTTCTGGGAACAGTATTAGGAATGATCAAGGCGTTTGCAGCGCTTGCTACAGCCGGCGCTCCTGATGCAGTTGCACTTGCAAGCGGAATTTCTGAAGCTCTTATTAATACAGCACTCGGAATTTCTACATCAGCTCTTGCAATTATTTTCTATAATTATTTTACCACAAAAATTGATAAATTAACGTACAGCATAGATGAAGCTGGTGTTGCAATAGTTCAGAATTATGCAGCAAATTATAATTAATTTATATAAGAGCAAATTATGCCTAAAGTAAAAGTTGCTAGAAAAAGTACTAATATAGATATGACTGCCATGTGTGATGTGGCATTTCTACTGTTAACCTTTTTCATGCTAACAACTAAATTCAAAGCAGATGAGCCTGTAACAGTAACGACTCCCAAGTCCATTTCTGAAATAAAACTTCCGGATAATGACATTATGTCAATTACTATTACGAAGGATGGAAGAGTATATTATGGAGTTGATGGAAAATTTAACAGGGAAAAACTTCTGCAAAAAATAAGTACTAAGTATAATATTCCATTTACTCAAGAAGAAGCATATGCTTTTTCACTTACTACAGCATTTGGTGTGCCTATTCCTAAGCTTAAAAGTTTTCTTGATTTACCGCCGGATCAAAGAAAAGATATTCAGCAACCGGGTATTCCCATCGATACATCAAATAATGAACTAGGCGTATGGATTCTTAATGGCAGGCTTGCTAATCCTAATTATAGAATTGCAATAAGAGGAGATGGTGACTGTCCATATCCGGTAATAAAAAAGGTAATTGCAACACTTCAATCGTGGCATGTTAATAAATTTAATTTAATCACAAATCTTGAAGTAAGACCTAAAATTTGAAAGGAATTAGAAAATGGCTGAACTAGATACCTCGAAGGGCGGTGGTCATAAGAAAGGTAAGAAAAAAAGGAGTAAAAAAGCATCAACAAGAGTAGATCTTACACCGATGGTTGATCTTGCATTCTTGCTGGTAACTTTTTTCATGATGACAACTACCTTTAGTAAACCACAGACAATGGAAATAAATATGCCGGTTAAGCCCCCCCCGGGATCAGAGCAGAAAGATCAGAGTACAAAAGCATCCCAGACAATGACAATAATTTTAGGTGCTAATGATAAAGTTTTCTGGTTTAAGGGCACGCCTGATACTGCTAACTTTTCTACAACAGATTATTCTCCAAATGGGTTAAGAAGGATACTGATCGATATTAACAAATCGACAAAAGATTTAACATGCATTATTAAACCTACAGATAAATGTAATTATAGAAATGTAGTGGATGCTCTGGATGAAATGAGTATAATAGGTATTAAAAGATATGCGCTAGTAAGTGATTTTGCGGAAGATGAGACCAATAAAATTAAAAATTTATAGCGGTGAAAGATTATGAATGATAAAGCATTAAATATGACGGACATAACCGATATAATCTTTACTAATAAAAATAAAGATTACGGTGCTTATGTTTTGCGTAAATCTTATAACAAATATGTTACCTGGTCTGTAATTGCCGGCTGTTTGTTCTTTATTCTTGCAACTGCAGGACCCGTGATCTACAAATCCCTGAAGCCTAAGGAAGTAATTAAACCCAAAAGGATTCTTTCAATAGATATTTCACAGCTTTCTGAACCACCTTCAATAGATAAAGCACCACCACCTCCAACTGTAGAGGCACCTCCATTAAAAACAACTATACAATTTCTTCCACCTGTTGTAAGACCTGATGAACAGGTAAAAGATGAAGTTGTTCCTACCGTGGAAGAACTAAAAAAAGTTGATCCGGGAGCCAAGACCCAGGAAGGTCAGGTTGGTGGAGTTGACTACAGCCTTGTCGAAACTCAGGAAAAGATAGTAGAGGAGAAACATGAGGAGGCTCAGGTATTTACATATGTTGAGGAAATGCCTACATTTCCCGGCGGCGACGATGCCCTTTATGCTTATGTCGGTAAACAGATTGTTTATCCTGAAATTGCAAAACGTGCTGGTGTAGAAGGTAAATTATATATTCAGTTTGTTGTAAGAACAGACGGAAAAGTTACAGATGTTAATGTTCAGAAAGGTATAGGCGCTGGTTGTGATGAGGAAGCTGTACGAGTAGTGAAGTCTATGCCTAATTGGAAACCAGGTAGACAAAACGGACACCCTGTTAATGTTAGGATTTCTATTCCGATAGTTTTCAAACTACAATAGAAGTAATCCTTTAGTGGATATAGGGAAAATTGTCGGGGTTGTCAGATCATTATTATATTTTGCGGCAGGGATTTTTTTTATAGTTTCTGCCGCATTTCCTTCTTGGTTTAGACTATTCGGTATTTTGGCAATTGCGTACGGAGTATTCAGATTATATCAATCTCTTAAGAAAAAAGAAGAGGAAGATGATGATGAAGAAAGTTAGTTATTTAGGATACCTTACCTGTATTATAACTCTCTTTAATTTTATTTCATGTAATCAGAATCAGAATGGGGAGATTGAGGATACGCCAACATCGGGTAAGATTAACATATCAGTTGATGAAACATTTAAACCTATTATTGAAACTGAAATAAGCACCTTTCAGAGTATTTATAATAATGCCCAAATAAATGCTTCTTATAAAAGCGAAGGAAATGCATTTCAGGATCTGCTGGATGATAGTGCAAGAATTATTATTGTTACAAGAGAATTAACTCCCCAGGAAAAGAAACATTTTGAAAATATAAAACTCTTCCCCCGTGTTACTAAAATTGCTTATGATGCAGTTTCATTTGTAACAAACAATAGTAACCAAGATACACAGTTTACGGATGATCAAATAAAGAAAATAATAACGGGTGAGATCGGTACATGGAAACAATTAAACCCAAAATCCAATAATTCACCCATCCAAATTGTATTTGATAATAACAATTCAGGGACTTTAAGATTCTTAAAAGAATATTCCGGGGGAAAGAATCTCTCAAAAACCAGTTCGGCTTCAACCTCTAGTGAAGCAGTTATAGATTATGTTTCCAAAAATAAAAATGCATTGGGAGTATTAGGAGTTACCTGGGTAACCGATAGAAGGGATTCGACTCTAATGTCCTTTGTAAATAAAGTTCGCGTGGATGAAATTTCGCCTCCTGATTCATCTGAGGGGAGGGGGGAATTTTATAAACCTTATCAGGCTTATATCGCTACAAAATATTATCCCTTGTGGAGAACAGTTTATGTTATTAGTCGTGAAGCAAGGGCCGGGTTAGGGACAGGTTTTACAAGTTTTGTTGCTTCTGATAAAGGTCAGCGAATAATCTTGAAATCAGGACTCGTTCCTGCTTCCCAACCTGTTCGGCTTGTAGAATTACACAATAATAATATTAATATAACTAAATAGGATGCATTGAAGATTATGTCACGAAAAATATACCATCTTTCTTTTTTAATAATATCCTTATTATTTATTTATTCATCTGCATCCGGACAGTCGATAGATATAGGAAAAAAATTCCTTAAAAACGAAAGTTTTTCAAAAGCTGAACAGGATTTCAAATCCTTAGCAACTCAAAATAACGATCCTGAAGCATGGTATTATCTTGGCGAAACCTATTTTGAAAAAGAGAACTTTGATTCTGCTAAAATTGCATATCAGAATGGAATAAAAAGTAAATCTGATTTTGGTCTAAATTATGCCGGGTTAGCTAAAGTTCTGTATAATGAAAAGAATATTCCTGAAGCGGATAAGAATATTGCAGAAGCTATGAAAATAGCCGATGAAAAGAATGTTAAAATTCTGCAGGCAGTGGCAGATGCATATATAAATGGAGGTAAAGATTTATCCATAAAAGCCAAAGATATTATTGATCAGGCTATTGCAGCTAATAAGAAAAGCAAGAAAAAAGATAAAATGAATTTCATTCTTCTTGGGAATATGTATAATGTTGAAAATAATGGAAGCGCGGCTGTTGAGAATTACAAAAAAGCAATTGATATAGATTCATCTGCCGAAGCATTTGTTAGTATTGGAAAAATATTTGAGATAATAAGAAACTATGGCGAAGCTGAACTCTCATATCAGCAGGCAATGAAGGTTGAACCGGATTATTCTGTGGCCTATAAGGGACTTGCGGAACTTATGTTTACTGAACATAAATACAGTGAAGCTATTGATAATTGGAAAAAGTATATCGCATTATCTGAAAATACCCCCGAAAACCTTAAAAGATTAATCAACTATGTCTATTTAAGTAAAGACTATAAATCAGCGATTGAATTAATAAACGAATTTTTGCAGAATGATTCAAGAAATAGTTATATGCTCCATATGCTTGCATATTCCTATACACAGTTGAATGACGTTAATAATGGAATACCCGCTTTTAATAAATATTTTTCCGTTGCAAAAGATTCTGAAATCGTTGAATCGGATTATGAGTATTATTCAAAACTGCTGGTAACTGCTAAACAGGATTCTTTAGCCATTATTCAATTGCAGAAGGCAATTAGTATGGATACCTCCAAAACTGCCGAACTTAGTGGTAATTTGGCTGGCGAATACTTTAAATTAAAAAAATGGGATAATGTAATCAGTTCCTATAACACAAAAATTAAATTAACAGGAGGCCTATCTCCAAAAGAATATTTTGATCTTGGAAGAGCTTATTATCTTGACAGCAATTGGGTACAAGCCGATTCAGCATTTTCAAAAATAACACAAGCTCAACCTGAACTAATTATTGGATATGTTTGGCGGGCTCGTTCCAATGCTCAATTGGATATATCATCAGAAAAAGGTCTTGCTAAACCATTTTATGAAAAAGTCGTAAGTATAGGTGAAAAAGATTCGCTTAAAAATAAAGCCGATCTGCTCGATGCATATCATTATTTGGGTTATTATTATTATTTACAGAAAGATAATGCTACTGCAAAAAGTTACTTTCAAAGAGCTTTAATGCTATCCCCTGACGATCCGGTTGCGTTGGATGCTGTTAAAAATATCGGGCATGAGAAGGAACATAAAAAAACGAAATAATTAGACTCTGAATTAAATAAAAAAGCCGCTTGATATAGCGGCTTTTTTTTTATTATCATATCTACTTATTAAATTTCTTCTTTAATGCTTTCTGAACTATCTCAGGGACAAAATCCCTAACATCACTATTTAAGCTTGCAAGGTTTCTGATTATTGAGGAATTTAAATATGTATACTTCTCATGTGGCATTAAAAATACAGTGTTTATGTCCTTGGCTAATTTCCTGTTCATTAAGGCCATCTGGAATTCATATTCAAAATCACTAACTGCCCTAAGTCCGCGTATAATTCCTACAGCCCCTACATTTTTAGCATGGTCAACTACAAGTCCATCGAATGTATCCACTGATACCTGGGGATAATCTTTAACACTTTCAGCAATAAATTCAATTCTTTCCTGGACTGTAAAAAGGGGAGATTTAGTTGGATTAATTGCAACTGTAACTACAATTTCGTCAAACAGATCGCACGCTCTTTGGATGATATCTATATGACCATATGTTACAGGATCAAATGTCCCTGGGTATAATGCTTTCCTCATTTAATTCTCTCGTAATAACTGTTAAATTAAAATTATTAAAAAACTATTCTATTTACACACCTTTATAGAAAATAAATGTCGGTGGTTTTCATATCTCATAAAGACAGGTATCACCAATTATTTTAAATGGTTCAGTGCCAAAGTTTGGAATATCTTTTACTCTTGTCTGAATTGATCGTTCAATTATTATTATTCCTTGGTCATTTAGGAATTTATTGATTTTAAGATTCTCAACTACCCTATAGATGTCATCCTTGGAAAAAGGTGGGTCAGCGAGTATAAGATCATATTTTCCATGATCTGATATTTGTGAAAACCTTAATGCCTCCATTTTAAATATCCTGCATTCGGCCCCGGCATCCAGTGAATTTATGTTTTCCTGCAGATTCTTATAAATTTGGAAGTTCTTTTCAACAAAATGTATTTCATCCGCGCCCCTGCTCATGCATTCTAATCCTAGTGAACCTGATCCGGAATAAATATCAAGAACTTTTATCCTATCAAAATCAATTTTATTATTTAATAGGTTAAAGAGTGTCTCCCTCACTCTGTCAGTTGTCGGTCGGATTAGTTTTGAATCGGGTACCCGGATTAACCGCCCTTTAAATTTACCGGATATGATTCTCATCCTCATATTCAGGCAATTCTTAAAGCTATACCTGTTGCCGGGGAGAAAGAATTATATTTTTCAACATAGCATTTGTTCTGGTATAGATTCGATTCGGGTTTCATTTTTTCAAATGGATTAAAATACTTAAAATCGAACCCAATCGTATCGCTAAGACTTTTTGCTAGTGAGATAGAAACATCTTCTCCGGCTATAAATGCACTCTCGATAAAATTCTTATTTATCTTTATGTATTGGTTATTATTTATTTCATCCAGCAATACAGATGTTATTTGACCCGCATCATTTATGGGTAAAGTTTTAAAATAAACTGGTTTGCTGTCATACGAAAATATTACAGAAAGATTATTATCGCTGAAATAGACACTTAATATCAACCCCTTATCAATCAATAGGTTGTTCACAAATAATGCCCGGTCTGAGGCAATATGCGCATTATCTATGAACCTTATCTTCAGTTTATTATTAGTACAAAAATTATGAATAATTTGGAGAAACCTTCTTGGTAAAGCAATTACAATAGCAGTTCCGCTTTCATTTAATTTATTCTTGTCTATCTCTATGTATTGAATTACAAGTTCATTATTTGGAATATATGGATATAAAATCGAATACTCCCATCTGAATTCTTCTATAAGGTCCTGGTTAAGCAATGTATTATCATAGGGTACCTGCATTATATGAAAAAGCTCAAGCGGAAGTGTGAAAGAGGCAAAGTTACTCTTAAGAGGTTTTCTTATAAGAAGTTCATTATATGCGCTTTGAAGAAGGCTGTTTATTTTGGTTTCCTTATCATGCTCTAAATTCAGATTTTCATTGAAATAAGCTTCATCTACATTTTCGAGTTGGAACTGATCCGACTTAAAATTAATTTCAACTACCTGAAGTCTGGATGAGGATATATTAAATCCTGCATGATTTTCAAACGAATTCATAATTTAATTTCTCCTAAAAAGCATATTAAAATCCTCTTCACTTATAATCTTAAAATAATATACTTATTCTATTCCTGCCACTTTATTTTATATATAGATACTTCTTGAATTTTGAAAATTTTGAATCTCCAATGCCCTTTACATTCATTAATTCATTAAGAGACTTAAAATTTCCGTTTTTCTCCCTATATGAAAAAATATTTCCTGCAGTTTTTTCACCTATCCCTGATATTTTCATAAGTTCTTCCCTTGATGCTGTATTCAGGTTGATACTTCTTTCAGGAGGTTCCTTTTTAGTCGCTGTCCCATAGGGTTTATCTTTTAATTCTAATACCTGCTTTTTGACACTGTCCTTGTTCTCCGATGTAGAAGCCTCCTCAAGGGAATCTCCCTGTTCTGATTTCAATAAAGTGCTTTCTTCTTTAGAATAATCGAATTCCTTATATGTGGCCTCTGTTCCTCCCCTGATAAATTTAATATAAGTAAAACCTGCCAAAAAGATAACTAATAAAAATAATAATACTTTTATTTCTGTTTCTGTAAATCCGATTTTAACGGCTAATTTCTTAAACATTTATTGATTGAATAATAATTATAATCCGAACCTCTTAAAGAAATTTTTATCATCCTGTTTTGTATTTGCCTTAAAGTTAGGCAGATCCGCTATTTCCTTAAGCATCTCTTTCTCCTTAGAATTTACTTTTTTAGGGACGCTGATATTTATTCTTACAATCTGGTCCCCATATCCCCCTTGATTAAGATGCTTTATCCCTTTGTTGCTCATCTTAAGAAATTTCCCGAAAGGGGTACCGGGGTCGATCTTCAATCTTGCTTTACCGGTCAGAGTTGGTACCTCAACTTCAGTTCCCAAAACTGCTTCAGGAAAATTTATAAATAGATCATAAATTATATCATCACCATCTCTTACAAAATAATCGTGAGGAATTTCATTAAAAATAACCTGAAGATCACCGTTATGGCCTCCTCTTTTTCCGACATGCCCTTCTCCCCGCAAAGTCATGTAACTTTCATTATAAACTCCCGGAGGTACTTGGATAGTTACCGTTGTTTCATCTTGTATTCTTCCTTCACCTAAACATTTCTTACAGGGTTTGTCTACTATTGTGCCTTCCCCATTGCAGGTCGGGCATGTAGTAATATTTACAAACTGCCCGAATACAGATCTGGAAACTGTCTTTACTTCCCCCGTACCGTTGCATTGTGTACATTGCTTTGTGGAAGTTGTCCCATCAGCACCCGTTCCGCTGCATGTTTCGCACTGTATATATTTTTTTAGTTTAATTTTTTTAGAAGTGCCGGAAGAGATTTCTTCAAGTGTAAGTTTAAGTGTAACTCTTAAGTCTGATCCCGGCGTACCCCCGCTTCTTCTTCTTCCTCTCGATCTCTGGTTACCGCCAAAAAAATCATCAAATATTCCTGATCCGCCGAATATATCAGAGAAATGTGAAAATATGTCATTCACATCCGTAAAACCTTGCGAACCAAATCCTGACCCTCTTACACCTTCATGACCGAACCGGTCATAACGTGCCTTTTTATCATCATCGCTTAATATTTCATATGCTTCTGCCGCTTCCTTGAATTTCTCTTCCGATTCCTTATCATCAGGGTTTCTGTCAGGATGATATTGCATTGCTAGTTTTCGGTATGCTTTTTTTAGATCATCTTTGGTGGCACTCTTCGCTACACCTAATATTTCGTAATAGTCTCTTTTTGTCATTTATATTTTTTTTGGTATTTGTGTTTTAATTATCTTCACTTACGATTACTTTAGCATGCCGTATAACTTTATCCTTATACATATATCCGCATTCAATTTCATCAAGTACAGTATGAGGGGGAACATTTTCCGCTTTTTGTTGCAATATTGCTTCGTGGTAGTTAACATCAAAGGGCTTACCCTTGCTTTCTATTTTCTTTACTCCCTGTTCATCGAGTAATTTAATAAACTTATCGTATATAAGAGTCATTCCTTCTTTCAATGAATCTATTTCATCAGTATTTTCGATATGCTTAATTGACCTTTCAAAATCATCTATAATCGGAAGAAGTTTAACAATAAATGATTCAGCAGCATAGGTTAATAAACTTAACTGGTCATTTTCTGTCCTTCTTTTATAGTTCTCAAATTCTGCTGATTTTCTAAGAACTTTGTCTTTTAATTCCGATACTTCATTTTCAAGTACCTGGATTTTCTCATGGTTGCTCTCTTCTATTGATAGATTATTGGTATTTTCATTCTCATCATTATCTCCATTCTCTTTCGGCTTTGTGTCCTTATTCTTTTCCTTTTGTGCCATTCAATAACTCCTTACTTTTCATTTTTTAATATTTCAGATATCATTTTTGCAATATAGTCCACTATTGCAATTACTTTTGAATACTCCATCCTTTTTGGTCCCACTATCCCTAATGTACCGGAAATTTCTCCAAGCTGGTATTTCTTGCTAATAAAACTATATTCATTCAATTTCTCGTTCTCATTCTCGCTGCCAATTGATATATAAACCTGTTTATCGTCTCCAGATTTTTCTAATATATGAATGATAATGTCTTTATCTTCAATAAGTTCTATAACACTTTGGAAACTTTCCGGGTTCTCAAATTCTGGTTGCCGTATTACATTTTTAGCACCGGTAATAAGAGCCCTCTCTCCACGTGTATCATCTTTAAATATCTTATCAACGGAGTCTACAAATAGTCTTATTATCGGATGCTCGTCTTCTTGTATGTCCCTAAATCTCTCCTTGAAAGTTGCCCTTATCTCTTGCAGACTTAATCCGCCTAACCTTTCATTCAACAACTGCTGCACTGGTTCGATCTGAGATGTCTTTAAATCAGAATTCAATTCAAGAGTCATTGTTTTTACCAAACCTGATTTTATTGTTATAACAACAAGTATTCTTGTGGTAGTCAGCTGTATAATCTGTATCTTTTCAAAAATGCCGCTTTCAAGTTTCGGGTATGTCACGCACGCAATCTGATGTGTAATGCTGCTTAAAAGGTTCGACGCAATCTTCAAAAGATCATCGGTCTCACTTATACTCGTTTCAAGGCTCTTATTAATTAATCCTATCTCTGAATTACGTAATTTCTGTACATCCATTAAAGAATCAACGTAAAATCGGTACCCTTTGTCTGTAGGTATCCTTCCTGCAGAAGTATGAGGATGATTAATAAATCCCGAATCCTCCAGGTCTGACATTATATTTCTCACCGTCGCAGGTGAAAACCCGATATCGTACCTCTTGGTAATATTTCTTGAACCCACAGGATTTGCAGTTAATATAAACTGCTGTATAATGAACCTGAGGATATTCTTTTCACGTTCGTTTAATTCTTCGTTGTTCATCAGGTGATAATAATTTTAAGACCCTAATATAGATAAATTTTGTTTTTTTTTAAGGTTAAAAATCAATAAACCTTATATTATACTATGTTTTTGTATTACTGTTTCATTCAATAAAAAACCCGGCATTTGCCGGGTTTATAATTAGATATGTCTTTAAGTTTTATTGACCATACCGACATTTGTCGTTATTTCAATAATACCATTTTCTTTGTCTCTCGGAATGTACTGTTATTATTTGTTGCAGATGCTTCTATTGTGTAAAAATAAATTCCTGAAGACATATTAACTCCGGCTCCGTTAAAGTTGAATACTACATTATGTTCTCCGGCATTCAACATACCGTTGGTTAATACTTTTACAACCTGTCCCGTTATATTGTACACAGTCAGTTTTACATTACTGTCAAATGGTAATGCAAATTTAATTGTTGTACTTGGATTGAACGGATTAGGATAGTTCTGCGATAATGAATATGAACTCGGACCGTTATAGCTAACTTCAATCGCTTTGGAATAACTTTCTTTCCCGCTATAGTCAATCTGATTCAATCTATAACTGATCTTTCCGCTGCCGCTTACTATATCAGTAAATGTATAATTGTTAATTACGGTAGACGTTCCTTTTCCTGGAACAAAACCGGCTTTAACCCATGTCGTTCCGGTTAGTTTTTCAATATCAAAACCTTTATTGTTGGTTTCTGTTGCGGTCTGCCATGTTAAATTTACTCTGTTATCTGTCAATGCTGCATTGAATGTAACCAATTCTACTGGTACTGTTCCGCCAAGAGCACTTATTGTTTTTGTAAGTACATCAAACGCAAACTTGGCATTATGCATACCAAAACTTCCGTCATTATTTATCAATTGATAATTCCAGTATGCTTTCTTCTGAGTCAATGTGGTTATCTGTGTCCAATCAATTGTATCATGTGTAGCGTTGTTCGGAAGAAGTGTTACTATCTTGGCTAAGCAGCCTTTAACTTCTGTCTGTATATCTTCAATTACTCCGTTTCCATCATAATCCATTGATGCCTGCCAGTCAGAGAATTTCGTCTTGGAAGGACCATGACAGTTTGTACACCCTACTGTATGATCATAATCTACCGTTGTACCAATGCTCGTAAGACCAGAATAATGCATGTTCGCTGAGTGTCCGCCAACCTGGTATTTATATAATGAATCTGATGTAGCTGTTGATGCCATATGGCAATCTACGCACGCGTTTGTAATTGCATCTTTATGTCCGTTGGATATATATGCCGTTGTTCCAAACTGCGCAGCATTTTGTCCTAAGAAATTATCTGTCTGTGGACCATCATGAGGACCCCAATGCGATGACATTGCTGTGTTCATGATTGTTATATTGCTGGCTCTTGCTTTATGACAGTTCATACATATTTTTCCCAATCCTCCGATCCCTGTGTAATTATAAGCATTACTTAAGGTATCACTTGCCATTGGTTCGTTACGTAAATGAAATGTCCCCGGTACATCAACATGTGGATCATGACATGCTTGGCAGGTAATTACAGTATGGTTGGCAACAGTCCATTTTGATCCGTCTGTTGGTAGTCCTTTTGTAAAATTAATGAACCCCTGTCCATCATGACATCTCATACAGTCATTTACAGAATAGGTTGTGGCTGTAATGTTTTTCGCAAAGCTGCTGTTCCAGATTGCTATAGCATGTACAGAGGCATTCCATAATGTGCCTTTATCATGATGAGGCGGTGCATCGTGACATGACTGGCAAAGTCCTGCATCCAATGAAATAGCAATTTTACTTACTAATCCCGTTGACCCGTGTTCCTTACCAGCTCCATGGCAGTTCTCACAACCAATATTAGCATAATTTACTAGTCCGGGATATTTGTTCTTTATTGTATCCCATTGTCCCGCTGCCGATGTAAACGTCCAACCTAATTGTTTGGCTACATCGTCAAAGCCGCCGTTGTTAACTACTAAATGATTATCAGAACCTGTTGTATGACAGGCTATGCAGCTCGACTTATATGTGCCCGTTACTAATTGCTGCTGGAATATTGTAGCATGTGGTGTTGTCTGCCATGTATTAAAAATTGATACAAATTCTGGGTAGTTCGAATGGCATGACATACACTGTGGCCAAATTGCTCCAACACCGGCAAAGTTTCCTACTCCTACATAATAGGATGCGGTAATTGTTACAGATGTATCGTGGCTGCCGGTTGATGTAACCATGTGTAGATTTACAACATAAGTGCCGTTAGTGTCGGCTAAAAATGTTGCCCACATATTTGGAAGTGTAGTTAAGGTTGCATTTGAACCCGTTGGTTTCGAGGTAAATGTCCATGCAACGCTTGAAATTATTGATGTATCACCAAAATTAAATGGTGCTAAGTATGAATACGTTCCCTTCGCAATTGTCGTTAATCCATTCGAAATAGAATTAGTCGTAAATTGAGAAAGCGTATTCGGCGTCACCGCCTTGGTTTGTATTGTGCCTCTGGGAGCAGCGATACTCGCCGTAGTTAGTGCTAAAAGCACTAAAATCAAACTGTAATTGAATTTTTTCATATATATATATAAATCCATTAAATTGATAGAATACTCGCTCCCCAATGCAATTTATGTTCCACTTATGAGAATTTTATAATGTTGAATTATGCAATAAATTGAAGACATTTTCCTTTATATTTTCTGATATTTAAGAAAATATTTAGTATCAATTATCACTGTTGAGATATTCATTATTCAGGGATTTATTTATGCATATATATTCAACAGCACACTCAATAATAACCTTATCTATTCCATACCCACAAAAACTGAAAATAATACCAATATTATTTGTTTTTTAACGAAAACAAGACATTTCTCAAATTAAAGAAAATATACCTCCATAACCCTATTTTAACTCCCATTTCAATTAGTCAGCTATCAATTCGTCATCAATTCACCAACACTTTTACATATTCCCACAATTGAATTTCCCCTGTAATGAATTATTTGGTATTTTAACTTCTGAAATGAATAATTTCTTTTAATAAGTATTTTCACACCCAAAGAGCAGTTTAGGAGCTATTTATGTTCGTCGATTCTCATTGTCATCTATTCTCTCCTGAATTTAATGATGACCTTGATCAGGTAATTGAAAATGCTAAATCCGCAGATGTTGATTTTATTATCGTCCCTGCAACTGATATTGAATCATCCAAAAAAGTCATTGAACTCGTCGATAAATATGACATGATCTACGGCGCTGTCGGAGTCCATCCTCACGAAACTAAAGATTGGACCCCCTCGCTCCTGCGCACTATCGAAAAATTATCCACCCACAAAAAGATCCTCGCTATCGGCGAAATTGGATTGGATTATTTCTACGATTTCTCCCCTCGCGAAAATCAAATTGAAGCCTTCAAAGCACAGCTCGATCTCGCTCTCTCAAAAAATCTTCCCGTTATTATACATAACCGCGATGCCGATGAAGATATGATGAATATTCTGTCTTCCTACGCAGGCACTGGACTAAAAGCTCAGCTCCATTGTTATAGCAGCTCTCTTCAGAATGCACAGGATCTTATTCAAATGCACCACTTCCTCTCTTTCACCGGCAACATCACCTTTAACAAAATGGACGCCCTCCGCCATGTAGTATCAAATATTAGTCTCGACCATATCCTCCTGGAAACCGATTCCCCCTATATGACCCCCGTTCCATTCCGCGGAAAAAGAAATGAACCCGCACACGTTAAACTCGTTGCAGAAAAAATCGCCGCACTTCATAATCTCCCCCTTGAAGAGATCGGCAAAATAACTTCATTCAATGCCTTTAAGTTATTCGGCATCGGCGCCAAACCGGAAACAATCTATACCTATAAAATTGCAAATTCCCTCTACATCAACATTACTAATAGATGTAACGCTGATTGTGTTTTCTGCAAAAGAAAAACCGAGCCGCTCGTTGCTGGCTTTAATCTGGCAATGTCAAAAAGCGAAGAGCCCCCCGCCGAAATCTATATCAGCGAAATCGGCGATCCGAAAGCCTATGATGAAATTGTCTTCTGTGGATTTGGCGAGCCTACCATCCGATGGGATGTTGTTAAGAAAGTTGCAAAGTACGTTAAAGATAACGGCGGACATACAAGATTAAATACAAATGGTCATGGCAATTACATAAATAAAAAAGATATTACCCCCGAGCTTACTCATCTGATCGATGTCGTTTCAATTAGCCTGAATGCTGTAGATCCCCGCCAGTACTCTGAAATGATGCACCT
>JARLHD010000265.1 GCA_031292435.1 Ignavibacteriaceae bacterium | reverse complement strand
TTTTTACTAATTGACCTAGTGTATTATAGACATTTAACTGTACGTAAGATGCTGAAGGTAAGGAATAGGAAACAACAGTGTTCGGATTAAAGGGGTTGGGGTAGTTCTGCAAGAGATTAAAGTTCAAAGGTAAATCAATTATTTCTTTAGTAATACCAGTTAATTCAGATAAAGGAAGAGAATAAACACCTGTTCCAGAAGTGCCTGTGAAAATATTAGTCCCACTAACAGTAAAAGCATTTATAGGAAGTGCATTCAGACCATTATTATCCTGATTCCAATTTGATCCGTTATTAGAAGAGAACCAGACGCTGTTATAAGTACCAGCAAAAATATCTGATCCGAGGAAAGAGAGGATATTTATGGCAGTCCCAAGCTGTCCAGCACTTAATTGAGTCCAACTATTACCATCATTTGTAGAATGGTATACAACTCCCCCACCGGAACCGGCAAAGATATCAGATCCGTTGACAGCGATTGAGTTAATAGCGCTTGATGAGAGACCTACCTGGGTCCAATTCGATCCATTATTGGTAGAAAGATAGACTCCGCCAAAGTAGGTACCGGCATAAATATTATTACCGCTAACTGCGAGAGTATATACCTGGGTATTATCAAGACCATTTATAACCTGAGTCCAGTTAGTTCCATTATTAGTAGAAAGGTAAATGCCATTGGTATGGTTGGCAGCATAAATATTATTTCCACTAACAGCGAGTGAAGTTATCCCAGAATTACCAAGCCCATTATTTGCGGCGGTCCAATTAGTTCCATTATCCGATGACGAGAATACACCTGATGTTGTGCCAGCAAAAATATCAGAACCATTTACAGCGTAGGCATAAATGCCGGTTGGAGTGAAACCATTTCGTATTCGAATCCAGTTTGATCCGGCATCTGATGAGAGGAATGCTCCATCGGAGGCAGTACCCGCATAAATAATAGTACCGAAAGTAAAGAGAGAACGAACATCAGTAACAGCAAGTCCAATATGCTGCCAATCAGTTCCGTTATTTGAAGAGAGGAACAGACCTTCTCCATTAGTTCCTGAAATAATATCAGACCCATTTTCAATGAGAGCTTTAACGGATGAATTAGATAAATTATTATTAAGCTGATACCAGGATGTTCCATTAGCGGCGGAATAAAAAACACCGCTATCGGTACAGGCATAAATAGTTCTCCCTCCGAAATAGAAAGATCTGACAGCGCTACTTTTGAGACCGTTATTATAATTATTCCAACTTGTACCATTATCTGTTGAAAGGATTATACCTGTTGAAGTACCCGCAAAAATATTACTTCCGCTTGAAGCAAGAGAATAAATCGTAGAATTAATAAAAGAAGAATCTACCTGAGACCAGTTTAATCCATTATTTGTTGAGACATAGATACCCCAATCTACACCGGCATAAACATTAGCCCCGACGCAAGTAACAGTATTAACAAATGAAGTCGGGAGGTCATTAGTGACATCAGCCCAATTAAATCCATTATCAGTAGATCGAAATACACCAGGAAATGCAGCGGCAAAAACATTATTACCACTTACAGTAAAAGATTTAACTGCACTAGTAGGACCATTATTAACGGCTGTCCATGAAGATCCATTATTAGTTGAGATACGAGGCCCTGCAGCAAGACCAGCAAGAATATTATTACCGCTAACGGTTACAGAATATACATTATAGGCTCCCAGATTATTTTTAAGTTGAGTCCATTTTGAGCCATTATCAGTGGAAAGGAACATTCCCAGGAAGGTACCGGCAAATATATTACTCCCGTTAACAGCAAAACAATTAACAATACCGGCATAAGGTCCATTGGCTTGTACCCATTGAGCATTTATTGTACGGTTAGAAAGGATTAAGAATGGGAGGAGGATCAAAAGGGTTAAATATTTCATTTGTTGAGCCATATATGTTTAAAACAGTAAAATTTAATTATTGTAATAATAGTAAAGGAGCCATAGAGAAATTATACTACCAAGAAGTTCATTCCAATTTGCATAATTGAGAGGGAAACAATTATGATTTTAACATTTGCACAAATATAGTAAATCTTAATAAAGGTTTGACACGAATTATTTAAGTCCTTAAAATATAACTATCCCACATATATGATAAATGGCGGATAATAATTCCGCCATTTATTATTTGATATTACTAATAATTATTTCAAAAGGACCATCTTTTGGGTTGAAGAGAAATTTATTCCGGTGACTTTATCAACTGCAATAATTCTATAGAAATATATTCCGGAGGAAATATTCTTATTTATTGAAGGGGAATTGAAATCGACAGAATAAGACCCTGCTGATTGTTCTTCATTAACCAATCTCTACGATGAAAATCGGCATAGATGTTGTATATTTTAATAAAAAACTAATTAAGCTGCTTTCCTGAAGTGGGTAACTGTTACCCATATCAGCACTAATATGGGTAATATAGTAGTTGTTTTGCACATATTATAAATACTTGCTAAACCCTTTTTTTATTTAATAATCTCTATTTGTACTTTTCTTTAGAAGAAAAGTACGAAAAGAACTTTGGCTGCAAATAATTTGCTATAAATTCAGCTCAATTCCATTGCTCGGGAAGAACTTGCTACGCTCAAAACAGTTTCCCTCACTGCCATTCCATTCCGCTGAATTTATTTAACGCAAATTATTTGAGGCCATTAAATACGAGTCAAATAAGGACATATTATTTAGCTATCTATGCCCAAATATTTTGATTTTTTGTGCATAGGTATCGAGCTATGCACAAATTTTGAGATATTTTGGGCAAAGGTTCGATTATTTATCTCTAAAGAGATTCAGATATTCAGTGAATTCAAATTCACGATTTCTTTTCCAGCCGGTTTTTTCATTTAGAATTCCTAATCTTTCAAAATCCGAGAGCAAGGAGTTGGCTGTTGGAGAGGAAACTTTTAATACATCCTGAACATCCTGGGATGTTACAACCGGTTTCCTATAAAGATAATTCATAAGTGATTTTGCAGTAGGTAGTTTTTTACCAAGTGTAGCTAGTTTTCGATCTTCAACTTGTTCCTTAAGTTTTAGAATGGATTTGAAAGTATTATTTCCCTTTTCGCTTGTTTCTATTATTCCAACGAGGAAGAATTTAAGCCATTGAGTCATATCATTTTTTACTCTAACCCTTTCCAGGTTATCATAGTAAATCTGGCGATGCTTTTCAAAATAATCGGAGAGATATAGGGAGGGTTTGGAAAGCAAACCGGAACTTACCAGATATAGAGTTATTAATAATCTTCCTATCCTGCCATTACCATCAAGGAACGGATGTATTGTTTCAAATTGATAGTGAGCCATGGCGATTTTTATCAGTAGAGGTATCTCTAATTGATCGTTGTGGAGAAAGTTTTCAAGATCGCTCATAAGATCATTGATTTCTGTATGAACAGGGGGAATATATAGAGCATCTTTAATTGTTGCACCGCCAATCCAGTTTTGGCTGGTTCTGAATTCCCCCGGGTTTCTATGTTCCCCTCTTACTCCCTTCATCAAGATCTTGTGTGTTTCTTTTAATAGTCTTGTAGAAACAGGCAAAGTATTTAATTTCTTTATTGAAAAATTCATAGCTTCGATATAATTGTGAACCTCCTGCCAATCATCTATCCGTACTGGTGCAATATCGGAGTCTGATTTAATTGCTTCTTCCAATTCAGTTCGAGTGCCTTCAATTTTACTGGATTGTGTTGCTTCCTTGGCTATATGCATTTCAATAAAAATATCTATATCAGGTATGTGGGAAGAAAAAGCATCCAATGCACCGATTTTCCTGTTGGCTTCGGCTAGTAAAGTGTTTATTTTCCCGTCAGCCCAGGACCAAGGAATGTTTATCCTTGTAGGGGAAAAGCTCTTGTATTGATATTGCTGCAGATATCTGCCACTTTTGAAATCTTCGATTTTCATTGAATTTAACGGTTTTGCCTTAATAATAAATATTTATAATTAAAGATAAGGATTTTCCTTTAATTATAGCAAATCTTAATAAAGGTTAGTGTTGACCCAAATTATTTGAGTCCTGAAAATAGAACTGCTCAACATATTAGATAAATAGCGGATAATAATTCCGCCATTTATTATTTAATATTGTTTATAATTATTTTAATAGGACCATCTTTTTGATTGATGAGAAATTAGTTCCGGTGACTTTGTCTGACACAATAATTCTGTAGAAATAAACTCCAGAAGAAAGATTCCTATTTATTGAAGTTGAATTAAAATCTATGGAGTAATACCCTGCCGATTGTTCTTCATTAACCAATTGAGTAACCCTTTCTCCATTTAGATTAAATACCTCAAGGGTAACTTTTGAATCAACTGGAATATTATAGTTTATCTTAGTAGAGGGATTAAAGGGGTTGGGATAGTTCTGGCATAGTTCGTAATTCATAGGTTTTGAAACGTCAGCTTCAATTATCTTACTATAGGCGAAAGATCCGTCGTTATCAATCATCTTAAGTCTGTACTGATATTTTCCCGACTGAATATTTTTATCAACATATGAATATTGTTTAGGGGAATTACTTAATACGGCTGCTTTAACAGAACCGATTGATTCCCAATTATCCTGGGTTGATTTTCTTTCTATTAGGAATTTATCGCTGTTCTTTTCGGTTTGGCTGGACCAATTAAGATTGACATCTCTGCCAGATAATTTTGAAGTAAATGAAGATAATTCAACAGGAAGTGGAAGATCATCCCAGGTAGTTGAAACTCTAATGCCATCAACAATCACTTTAGGCGAGCTTCCAGAACTACCCTGACGCAAAAAGAACTTGTCAATAGTAGTTGCATCGAAACTGGTTAAATCTGTTGCAGTTAAAGTTGGGACAGGTTCACTACCTCCCGGAATGGGATTTATGAAAAGATTAACCACATCGTTTAAAGATCCTGGGGTAAAAGCATATTTAACAACAATCAAATATGTTTGATTAAAATTATAAGATGTTAAGGTATAAGCAAAAGGCATGACTGAACCGCGTGATATTCCAAAATTAAATCCTGATACAGGATCCTTTTTGACATACAATCTTGCATAATAAGAGGCTGTTCCCGTTCCAAAAAGCAAGAAATAGTCTCCAGTTTGAGCTGAAGTTACATTTACCATTGCTGAATAATACACATTTCCGGAAGTTATTTTTACTCCCAAGGTATCGCCACAATCTTCTCCATTTACATTCATTGTAACGGCATTACCAATATCTGAGCCCGGGTAGCCAGGATATGACAATCCAGGAGTTGTTATTGTGAGGACATTATTACCCCCACCACTATTAGCCCACCAATTGCTGCAAGTATTAAGAATCGTACCAACAGGATAATCAAAATCCTCTGTTAAGAGATGTTGTGAATGAACGGGTATGGACAGAGCTAAAGTCAATAGAAGAATTGTACTGATAGTAGATAAAGTTTTCATGATACACCTAGATTAGTTAAGAAATATTATTAGTGAATAGAACGAAATTAATTTCTATTATTATTATTAGTGTATATGGAATGATAATGCGATTAGAGGCATTATAGTTCCAAATAATATTAGGAGAATATAATTTGGGAATATGCCAGCGATACGAATAGTGACTATTTTAACTTAATTTATTCCCGCCTAAATAGATTTAGTTCATGTAATTACAAACTAAACTAAAATTATCATTAAAATCAATTTAACGATTAAGTAAAATAAGATTCTCTCCGCACTTTTCTTTGAAGAAAAGTGCCAAAAGAACTTTGGCTGCAAATAATTTGCTATAAATTCAGCTCCATTCCATTGCTCGGGAAAAACTCGCTATGCTCAAACAGCTTTCCTCGCTGCCATTCCATTCCGCTGATTTTTTTAACGTAAAACATCTGATGCCCTTAAATAAGAACCAAATTAGAACCAAATAAGGGCAATACAAATAGGAGCAAAGGAAGAGAAACTTATTTAATCAGAGTTATCTTTTTTGTTTCAATAAAGCTGCCGGCTCTCATTTGATAGTAATATATACCGCTGCTAAGGTTCTTGCCGTTAAGTGTAACTTCGTAATTACCGGCAGGTTTTATTTCATTTACCAATGTAGTTATTTCTTTTCCGAGAGCATCGAATACTTTTATGGATACCAAACCGTTGACCGGCATTTTATAGCGGATGGTAGTAGTCGGGTTCCAGGGATTTGGGAAGTTTTGTGCAAGTTCATATTTAACGGGAGCTGAAACATCTGCATTTATAATGGTGCTGTATTTAAAGCTGCCATCGATATCAGTCATTTTGAGGCGGTAGCTGAAATTTCCTGCTGCAGTAATGTTATCAACATATGAATAAGATTTAGGGGAGCTGCTGTTACCCGATGCTTTTACGGAAGCGATTTTCTGCCAGGCAGCATTGCCGGAATTTGTCTTTTCGATATCGAATGATAAGCTGTTTAGTTCAGTTGCTGTATTCCAAT
>JARLHD010000002.1 GCA_031292435.1 Ignavibacteriaceae bacterium | reverse complement strand
GATAATATGGTTGCAATTAATTCTGCTGTTGAAGTAGATATTACGGGTCAGGTATGCGCCGATTCAATAGGTTCAAAATTATTCTCAGGATTCGGGGGACAGGTAGATTTTATAAGAGGAGCTTCACGCAGTAAAGGTGGAAAACCCATAATAGCATTACCATCGACGGCTAAGAAAGGAGAATTATCCAGGATAGTCCCCTTCCTTAAACAAGGAGCCGGAGTTACAACTTCACGCGGGGATGTACATTATGTTGTAACCGAATATGGAGTAGCAGATCTATATGGTAAAACTATCCGCCAGAGAGCGAAGGCATTAATAAATATAGCCCATCCAAAATTCCGGGAAGAATTGGATCTTTATTTAAATGAGACTTATATAAAAAAAAACTTAGCTTATAGTTAATACAAGCAGGAATACCTTTAACAAGAAGATCAAATTCATTAATATAATTCAAGGATAAGAACCAAATTCAAAATTTGCCCCTATATATTCAATTCTTAGACATTTTCTCAAATCGAGACGTAAAATAGATCGAATTAGAGGAATAATACTATTGGCACTCCTATTGATACCTATAGTATAACATTGATAAATAATATGAAAAAATCAAAATACATAATTCTAGGACTTATCTTAATAGTAATATCGATTGGAATATTTATAGGTTTAGATTTATTAAAACCTAAAGAAGAACCTGTATCGGGAGTTTTTGCAATTAATGGATTACTTTACAAAGATGAAAGCAAGAAACCTTTTACAGGAACAGTCAGGGACACAGTAGCGAACAATATAATGGAATATGATGTAGTAAACGGGAAAAAATTCGGCAGATTCCGGTTATACACGGATGGAGATCATTTGTCAATTGCAGGAGAAATAGAGAATAATAAAAACTGCGGTGAATGGGTTTATTATTATACATCGGGCAATATAGAATCAAAGGGTGCATTTAAGGAAGATACGATTATCGGGAAGTGGACGTGGTACTATGAAAACGGCAAAATTAAAGAAGAGGGGTATTACAGAAACGGAGAACGTGACGGGAAGTGGATTACTTTTGATGAAAATGGAATTATAAAATCCCAGTTAACATTTGAAAAAGGGAAACCGATATCGGAAATCAGAACCGAGAGATTTGTTACTACCTAAAAACTTCCAGACGATCATATTTTTATGTGATAAGCGATTATTAAATTATCACCATTTCATTTATTTTACCCTTCGAAGAAATAATCCATAGGTTCAATATGTATGTTTTGGAAGTTAAGGAACTGACAAAATCCTTTGGCAAAATCAAAGCAGTTGATCATATATCATTCAATGTACCAGAGGGATCAGTATTTGGTTTAATAGGAAGAAACGGTGCAGGTAAAACGACGACTATCCGGATGATGATGAATATTTATTTACCTGATTCAGGAGAGGTTATACTGCAGGGGACAAAAATCGGCCAGGAATTTAAGGATAAAGCGGGTTACCTTCCGGAAGAAAGGGGTCTGTATAAAAAGATGAAAGTCTGGGATACCCTGCTCTATTTTGCAGAGTTAAAGGGAAAAACAGGGAGAGAAGTTGAAAAGAAGGCAAATTATTATCTAAAGAAGTTCGAACTTTATGATAGGAAAAATTCCAAAATAGAGGATCTATCCAAAGGTAACCAGCAGAAGATACAATTCATAACAACAATCCTACATGATCCTGAATTCCTTATCCTTGATGAACCATTTTCCGGTCTTGATCCAATAAACACTGATTTACTGAAAGAAATAATACTTGAGCTTAAATCCCAGAGGAAAATAATAATCCTAAGCACTCACCTTATGGATTTTGCTGAAAGACTTTGTGACCATATTGCGCTAATTGAGCGGGGGAGATTAATATTTGAAGGTCCACTAAATGATATTAAAGCACGTTTTGCGAAAAGAAATATCCAAATCTCATGTGAAGAAGATTTAGCGTTCCTAAAGGAAGCAGGGATTGCTGAATCAGTAGTTAATAGCGGGAATGAGAAAAGCATTAAACTAAAGAGCGATGTTGACCCGCAGGAGCTCTTAAAGGTGCTTATCCAGAGAAACATTGTAATAAAGAAATATGCAGCTGATGAGATATCACTGCATGAAATTTTTATTGAAGCGACCGGTGAGGAGAAAAGATTAAGTGCGGAGGAAGCCAATGTTTAATAGAAGAACTATTGCTGTAATTAAGAGGGAACTTAAGAACAGGCTAATGAGCAGGACTTTCATTTTAATGACTCTTTTAATTCCTTTATTCATTTTCGGAATTTTAGCATTCCAGACATATGTGATGACATATGAAGGCAATGAAAAAACCAACCTTGTATTAGTAATTGAAAATGAAAATATAATACAAAAGGTGAAAAGTGAATTTGATTCGCTTTTATATATAAAGAATGGACAAATATCGATTCAATACAAGAGTATGGACAGGAATAATTTATCCCAATATCTTGATGATAACAAGAAAGCAATGCTTGAGGACCGAATATCGGGTGTAATTTTTGTACCGAATAAAGCATTAAAGAACAAGAATGTTGAATATTATTCAAAGAATCCCCAAAATATTAAGCTGTTTGATAAACTAAGGGCTCCACTTAATAGTGTATTACTCCAGATTTATTTTGCAGACAGAAAACTTTCGCAAGATGAAATTGATTTTGCAAAGGAGAAACTCGATTTTAATGAATACAGGGTCTCTTCAGATAAAATGATTGAGAAAGAAGGGGAAGGCAATACAATAGTATCATTCATGTTTTCATTCCTACTTTATTTCAGTCTTTTATTGACAGGGACGATGATGATGAGAGCAGTAGTAGAAGAAAAGAATAACAGAATAGTTGAGGTATTACTTTCTTCAGTTGACAGCAAGGAACTTATGACCGGAAAGATAATAGGAACTTCGATTACCGGGTTAATTCAGATGGCGATTTGGATGCTTCCACTTATGATAGTGATCTCTACATCCTTATTTGCCTTACCACCGGATTTTGCCATAACGCTTACCATGGGGCAGTTACTATATTTTCTTTTTAATTTTTTTATAGCCCTTGTAACATTCATGGGGATGTTTGCATCTGTGGGAGCAATATTTGATAATGACCAGGATGCACAGTCGGGATTGTGGCCTTTAATGATAATAATTATGATACCATTTTTTATAGCAATGGGAATGGTTAGTAACCCCGAAAATACATTAGCCAGGGCGGGTTCAATGTTTCCATTCGCTTCTCTTATAATAATGCCAGCGAGAATGAGTTTAATTGATGTACCTTTATGGCAGTTGTTAGTATCTATAGTTGTTAATATCGCCACACTATTGATCATATTTCCAATTTCAGGGAAGATATACAAAGTTGGTATTTTAATGACAGGAAGAAAGCCCACATGGGGGGAAGTAATTAAGTGGTTAAAATATAAGTATTAAAAAGATAAAGGCAGTCGTAATGACTGCCTTTATTGTAACATTTCAGTTATTTCTTTTTAGCAATTATTTCCTCAATCTGATCCATAACCTTATTCATTTTTTTCATAGTAATTTCGAAAGCTTCGGATGAAAGCGGGTCGATGCCAGCTTTCTTAATAAGGTTGAGAGGATAATCAGAATAGCCACCTTTGAGGATATTATAGTATTTATCTACAGCAGGCTGTCCTTCATTAACAATTTTCTCAGCAAATGCTGTAGCATATATTAAAGAAGTAGCGTACTGATAGACATAATAGGTATAATTAAAGAAATGCGGGATATATTCCCATTCATAAGCGACATAAGGATCGACGATACATTTCCCCTGATCATTACCATAATAAGTTTTAACAATATTGTAATAGATATTACTCATTTGTTCGCCCGTTAAAGGCTCACCTTTTTCAACAACTTTATGAATTTCCCATTCAAACTCTGCGAACATAGTTTGACGGAATATAGTATTTCTAAGAAGATCGAGATAATTACCAAGGAGGAAAAGACGTTCATCGTCATTCTTAGCATTTTTAACCATATAGTTATTGAGCAAAGTTTCATTTGTTGTGGAAGCAATTTCAGCAACAAAGATGGGATATTGCGAATTAGGATAGGTTTGATTTTTATTTGAATAAAAGCTATGCATCATATGTCCAGACTCATGTGCTAAAGTAGTAACAGATTCATAATCACCATTCCAGTTAGTAAGGATATAGGGGTGAACATCATAGGAAGCGCCTGATTCATAGGCTCCGGAACGTTTTCCTTCATTAGGCATAAGATCTACCCATCTATGATCGTAAGCGAATTTAAGGTTTTTAATATAATCAGGTCCCATAGGTTTAAGAGCATCAAGAATAGTTTTTTCACCTTCATCTACTGAATATTTCATATCGACTTTTTTAGCGATAGAAGTATAAAGGTCATAATAATGGAGAGTATCGACGCCTAAAAGTTTCTTTTTAAGGTCAAGTACTCTATATAGAGTAGGCAGGCTGTTATGAATCTGTTTGACAAGGTTTTCATAGACAGAGACGGGGACATTAAAACTGCTTAGAGAAGATTCCATAGAAGAGTTATATTTTCTATCCTTAGCATACACAAAGTCAGTCTTAATTTTACCATCGAGATCAGCGCCCAAAGTATTCTTAAATTTTTCATAATTATTAAAGAATGATCTAAATATCAATTCACGATCTTCCCGATTACTTACAGAGCGATATTTTGTATAAGCAGAAGAAGTAAGATTAACCTTTTCGCCTGTTGAGAGGGAGATCTTTGCAACGGGCTGTTCAGCATTGTTAAAAATATTATATACGTTAACAGGGGTATCGGAAATTAAGCCAAAACTGGCAAGTAAATTTTCCTCAGCCTCTGAGAGAGTATGCTCTCTAAGCCGCTGAATATCGGCAATAAACATTTTATATTCCTGAAGGGCTGGTTTGTCCTTGAAGAATGTCTCAATTTTAGACGGATCCATTTTTAATATTTCGGGGCTAATGAAAGAAGTTTTTTCAGAAAAATCGGTTCCTAATGTAGAGGCGGACTGGAGGAGTTCCTGGTTTTCAGAAATCCTTAAATCTTCATCACTAATTCTTGAGGCATAATCTGCGAGCCGGGAGTAACTTTTAGAGGCATCAAAATATGTTTTCAGAGCATTAAGCAACTGATCGGGAGATTCAGCCAAATGACCTTTATATTTAACAATCTCATCAATCATTTTAGAGATATTATCTTTATCTGCAAGCCAAGCCTGCCGAGATGGATAAATTTCGCTAAGGTTCCATTTATATTTTTCAGGGACATCCTTTCTCTGCAGGTTCTGAGGAAAGGAGGTTGAGAGGAAGAGAATAACCAATAGCGTTAATAAGTTTGACAGTTTTAATTTCATTTGAGTACCTAATTTTTATTTATTAATTAAACATAAAAATATTTTATTATAATTCGCAACCGTTTATCAATATTTAAGTACGGGAAGATTGATTTATCTGACCGTTTGATATTGGACACCCAGGAGAATCCTGCAGCCATATTGATTGAATCTCTATCTTACAAAAGAGGTTACAGGGCTATTCATGTTAAAGCCAGAGTAATATTTTACATTTAATATTGCATTAGGGGAATAGAAATATTATTTTACGTACCTAAAATTTTGGGGCTCGTAGCTCAGTTGGTTAGAGCATCTGACTCATAATCAGAGGGTCGGTGGTTCAAGCCCATCCGGGCCCACAATAGGTGCAAAAATCGAAAGATTATGCACCTTTTTTATTTTAGGGGGTATTATTAAGGGAAGGGATGCCAGTGAAAACAGCTTCATAAGAAAATATTTTAACTTTTTCATCTAAACTATTGACAATTTAGGAATATTATTTTAGGTTTTATGCGGTTGAAATATTTATTCTTTCAGGGAAGTTATTAAGAATGGGTTATTACTTAACAAATTTTTCATAAATATTCAAATAGATTAATAATATTACCAAATAAATTTGCAGATAAAAATAACTTGTATATGATATAAAACAGATAGATATTAACATATAAGATTTAGGGTCTCATTTGTATAAAATCCCAAACCATCCCACCTGCCCGCATAAACCAATACAATGAGACCCTTTTTTTATTCCTCAATCAAATCCATCAAATCAAGTTCAATTTGTTCTTCACAATAGAAAGGTTCGCCATATTGTTTTCCAATCTGGAAGCCATAGAATACAGATCGTGACCGGATATAGTTGAGAAATTCGGGGCGAGATATAAACGTCTGTGGTTCTTTACTTTTTGAATCATAGAACTGTGTAGAGTAAGACATTACTGCTTCCATTTTAGTATCATGGTAACCTGTAATGTCCTGAATGAAAGAAGGGTTGAAGGTATAGGTCTGCATATAGTAGAAGATTTTTTTTGGCCGATATGCTTCCTGTGATTTATTGTTTTGATTGGTTTTAACTTTAATTAACCCAGATGAGAATACAGCTTCCTTTACAAGCAGGCTGGTATTTATATGATCGGGATGCCTATCGTTGAAATATGGAGCAAAAACAATTTTAGGTTTATATTGTCTGATAACCTTAACCAGTTTAATAATATTTGTTTTAGTTCTATCAATATTGCCATCAGGAATATTAAGATTTTCTCTTAGAGAAGTTTTTAAGATATAAGCGGCTTTTGTGGCTTCATTTTTTCTGGACAAGGGGGTTCCGCGTGTGCTAAGTTCCCCCCGGGTAAGGTCTATGATACCGACTTTAAGATTATTGTGAGTAAACTTAGCAATAGTCCCGCCCATAGCCAGTTCGGCATCATCAGGGTGAGAGGCAAAAACAAGTACATCTAATTTCATAGGATTTACTTTTTAAAATGGAGAAATTTTACTAATACCATTTAATCTTTACTTTTCCCCTGATGGAAAAGTAAGCAAAAGATCAAGGATATTTAATCCTTACTTTTCCCTTGATGGAAAAGTAAGCAAAAGATCAAGGCTGCAAATAATTTAGCTAAAAATTTATTACGCTCCACTGCGAAGAATTAACTCGCCTTCGGCTCAAACAGAATTCTTCGCTAACGTTCCGCTTCATAAATTTTCCTAACGCTAATTATTTGATGCCTCTTAAATATGAACCAAATAAGGACATTCCGCTGAATATTTAACGTAAAATATTTAAGGCCGTTAAATAAGGAAAATCGAATCAAAACCAAATAAGGACAAAGGCAAATAAGGACAAAGGCAAATAAGAGCACCAAATAATGATAATTTTATTTTTGGAATACGAGGGCGATCCAGGAATCCAAAGATTTAATTTCGAGAAAATTCAGACCTAATGATGTGAATTCTGTTTTTATATCTGCTTCATCATAATCTAATAATCCTGAAAGTATTACTATTCCACCCGGTTTAAGACGGTTATATATTTCAGGAGCAATTTCCAATAGGATATTTTTCTGAATATTAGCAAGAATCATATCGAAGTCAGATTCTTTGATATCTGTTATCTCTCCCTGAAGAACTTCCATTGAATCATTAACATTATTCAATTTAGAGTTTTCTATGGCATTATCTAAACACCATTCATCAATATCTATTGCTACAGCATGTCGTGCTCCCAATTTAATAGAAGCAATTGCTAATATACCAGAACCGGAGCCCACATCAAGAATTCGTGCTCCCATTTTTGTATATATTTCCAGGAGCATGAGGACTAGTTTAGTGGTCTGATGTTCGCCAGTACCGAAAGACATTTTTGGGTCAATGGTGAGGACAATCTGTCCCGATTTAGGATTATAATTTCTGAAAGTAGGTTTTATTACAATTTTATCACTAACATGAATGACATTTATACTTTGCTCCCATTCCTCATTCCAATTTTTATTTTCGAAGATATTCTCTTCTATTGTGAAGCTATAGAGAAGTTTCTCATTTTTCAAGGATTGGAGCCGATCTTTTAACTCATTCAGAGATAAGGAGAGGTCATCGGTAAAAACTTTAATACAGTTTACCTCTTCGTTTATACCGGAGATATTAGATTCCCAGAGGACTCCTGAAAGTAAATCGGAGTTAAAAGGCTCAGCGGTGATTAAAAACTCTTTATATTTTTTCATAAGCACAAGGTAATTATTAAAAAAAATCTTTACGGTACTTTTGTCTTGATACAAAAGTACCCTAAAAATCAAGTCTGCAAATAATTTAGCTAAAAATTTATTACGCTCCACTGTGAAGAATTAACTCGCCTTCGGCTCAAACAGAATTCTTCGCTGCCGTTCCGCTTCATAAATTTTCTTAACGCTAATTATTTGATGCCGTTAAATATGAACCAAACTAAAACCAAATATGAACCAAATAAGGATAATTATTCGGAGGAATAATTTATTAGGGAATCGACTTTATAGTCTTTTAATTTTTCACGACCATTGAGGAATCCGAGTTCTATAATAAACAATGCATGGACCATTTTGCCGCCGATCTTTTCTATAAGATCGCAGGCTGCTTTAGCTGTCCCTCCGGTAGCCAGCAAATCATCGTGAAGGAGAACCCTATCCCCTTTTGATATTGCGTCCTTATGAATCTCGATTGTGTCAATACCATATTCGAGTTCATAGGATTGTTTAAATACTTCAGCGGGTAATTTACCAGGTTTCCTAAGAGGTACAAAACCTGCTTTAAGTTTTTCAGCAAGCATAGCACCAAATATAAATCCACGCGCTTCAATACCGACAACCTTATCGATCTTTAGATCTTTAACCCTTTCGTAGAGGATATCTAATGTTGATTTCAAGGCGACAGGGTTTTTCAATAAAGTAGTTATATCTTTAAAAATGATACCTTTTTTAGGGAAGTCGTGGACATCCCTGATATATTGTTTCAAATCATCATTCATAGTTTTTCCCTCAATTCTTATTTAGAAATTTATTTATTCCAATTTTAAAATCTTCTGAAGATCTGCTAATGGCATTTAATCTAATGCAATAATTAACAGCGTCATGTACTTTCATGTTAGAGACATTGCGGATCAGATCTT
>JARLHD010000264.1 GCA_031292435.1 Ignavibacteriaceae bacterium | reverse complement strand
GTCTCAGGGTCATCAAATAAAAATCTGTAATCGAATATATCAAACCCAAGATCCTCCTTCCTGAAGAGGTTCGGGTATATATGCACTATCTTGGGCAGCTTTGATGGAAGTGCATATTCCTTCAGATCTATTAAACCGGTATCCATAATATATAAAGATATAGTGCGCAAATGAACACTATAATTTATATAACTTTACTATAAAAAAACAAGTGAACAAAATAATAAATTTGCTTCCCCTCACTGAATAAGGAGCAATGCAGGTTTATAATACATTGGGAGCACGAAAATTAATAGGGGAGCATTTACGTACCCCTCCCCATAAGATAAACGCTTTGAAAGGTATAAGATTTTTCCAAAGTCCCTAACAAGTATAAAAGAAGTCTCTTTCACTGCCCCATATAAAAGCTTCTCTCTTGCAGAGATGTCTGGTAATTCAATCTGTCCTATTTTGCCTGTTTCAGGTTCTTGGATGAGTCCAAAAGTATCTTCTTCTTTAACTTACTCAGAAACTCCGGCGTAATTCCTAAATAGGAAGCTATATGAATCTGCGGCAGCCTCTGTTCTACCTGTGGATATTTATTGCTGAACTCAAGGTATCTTTCTTCTGCTGTCTTACTAATTACCGATATTATCCTTTGCTCCAATGCTATAAAAGCATTCTGAAGTAATATCCTGAAAAATCTCTCAAGCTTTGGTATCTTAATATATAATTCTTCCATCGTGGGACTGTCAATTTGCAATACTTCGCTATCCTCCAATGCCTCTATGTAAAGCGAAGCAGGTTTCTTTGTTAGAAAGCTTGCCATATCTCCAATCCACCAATCCTCTATTGCAAATTGTACGTTATGCTCAAATCCATTCTCATCAATATAATATGATCGAAGGCATCCTTTGGTTACAAAGTTCTGAAATCTGCTTATCTCTCCTGCTTCCCCTAGGAACTGATGCCGTTTTACTTTCTTTATCTTTAGTGATGAACAGAAAATCTCCTTCTCTTCATCGGTTAATTCAATGTGTTTGCTTAAATTCTGTATTATTAGGCTGGATTCCATATTCGATATTTCAATAATTATTGATTGTTATCTTACCGGCATTAAATTATTATTCTTACAAATTTATACAGTAAAATAATCAATATAAATAATTCAGCAATATATTTTTGGTAGTAAATAAAAAGGGTGCTTCTTTATGAAAAAAGCACCCTTAAAACAACCTCTCTTAGTTGCAAATTACTTTAGAGCGAGAGCTTTGTCCAGCACTGTCTTTGAATGATTTGCTATATCCTTTACTTCAATTACATCGGCTATCTTTGAGTTCTTATCAACAATGAATGTAACACGCTTATCATACCCGAGCATTCCAACCACTCCATACTCCTTTGAAACCTTCTTGTCTGCATCAGAAAGTAAAGGAAAGTTTAACTTGTAATCATCTACAAATTTCTTAATCGCTAGTTTGTCATCTACACTTATTCCCAATATCGGGATATTATTCTCCTTGAATTTGCTCCAGTCATCTCTTATACCGCAGGCTTCTTTAGTACATCCCGGAGTGCCTGCCTTTGGATAAAAATATACTACTACCGGTGACTTTCCCTTATAACTTGATAATTGATATGATTTCCCGAATGCATCCTGTAGCGTAAAATCAGGAGCTTTATCGCCGACTTTTAATTTAAGATCTGTTTGTGCTAAAACAACATATATCACTATTACCACCATCGCAATGATGGATATTATCTTTAACATACAATCTCCTTCACTATTTTATGCATATACTACTAATTCGTCTCTTTGGTTTCATCAATCGTTCTTGAATAAATAAAATCAACATTATTCAACAAATGTTCATTAGTAAAGATATTATTGATCTCCTCCTCTGTAAGGTAGTTTCTCACCTCTTTGCTGTTAATCAACTCATCCTTCAAACTTTTATTTATATCTCTTCCAATATCCTCACTCATATCTTGAATAATCCTGTATGCATCCTCACGGATTACTCCTTTATCTACTAACCTAAGCAGGGCAGTTTGTGAGAATATAAGTCCCCTTGTTAGATTAAGATTTTTAATCATATTATCGGGGTATATTATTAAATTCTTTATAAGTTTTGTCATCAGGTCAAGCATGTAATCTAGTACAATACAGCTGTCCGGAATAATTACTCTTTCAACAGATGAATGTGATATATCCCTCTCATGCCATAATGCAATATTCTCTATGGCAGCTATCGAATTTCCTCTTAACAATCTTGCTAACCCGGCTATTCTCTCACTTATAATTGGATTCCTTTTATGTGGCATTGCAGATGATCCCTTCTGTCCCTTTGAAAAATACTCTTCTGCTTCCTGCACTTCCGTTCTTTGCAAATGTCTTATCTCTAAAGCTATCTTCTCTAATGTAGCTCCAACTATTGCAAGTGATGTAATAAATTCTGCATGCCTGTCTCTTTGTATTACCTGTGTCGATATTGGGGCGGGGGATAGTCCTAATTTATTGCATACATATTCTTCAACCTTAGGCGATAGATGCTCAAATGTTCCTACTGCTCCTGATATTTGTCCCACACTTATCGAATGGATTGCACTCTGTAATCTGGTAATATCTCTTTTAATTTCTTCATACCATAATGTAAACTTCAATCCCATGGTAGTTGGTTCTGCATGCATCCCATGCGACCTTCCCACACAGATCGTATGCTTATGCTCTATAGCCCTGATCTTTAATTCTGATAGCAAATCATTTAATCTGTTTAATAATAATTCCCCTGCAGTCTTCATCTGAACCGATAATGCTGTGTCAACTATATCCGATGATGTCATTCCATAATGGATATATCTTGACTCTGGTCCTAAATTCTCCGCTATATTTGTCAGAAATGCAATAACATCGTGCTTGATCGTTTCTTCTAATTCTGATATTCGTTTCATATCAAACTTGGCATTCTGTTTTATAAGCTTTACGTCCTCTTTGGGTATTTCTCCCATCCTGGCTCTTGCTTCACAGGCAAAAATCTCTATTTGTAGCCATGTATTATATTTGAATTGATCTTCCCAGATCCTCCCCATAACAGGTAATGTGTATCTTTCTATCAATCTTTCTCCAGCTTCATTTTCTCAGTTAAAGGTTCATTATCCCTTAATATGCTTATATCTACAGTCTGCCCTGTTCTGAATTCCTGAAATACTCCTTTTATCATCTGATCATCCGAAATAGAATATTTATTTACTTTAGTTATTATGTCTCCCACCTTTAATCCTGCTTTGCTTGCCGGTGAATTAGGAACAATTTGCGTAATAATTACTCCCTTTGCTGTCTTCAGATTATAGTATTTAGCTATCCCTTCATCTATATTCTGTATTCCCATACCTATATTGAAATCACGCGATATCTTTCCGTTATCCTTCAGTTCGGTAATTATCCTTTTTACTTTATTTATTGGAATTGCAAATCCTAGTCCTATATTGCCCTGTACACCTCCTGCTGTATATATAATCGTATTCATTCCTATTACTTCACCAATACTATTAACAAGTGGTCCTCCGCTGTTCCCTCCATTAATTGCAGCATCAGTTTGTATCATATTTAGATAAAACCTGTTATCTATAGACCCAAGATTTAACCCTGTGGAGGAAACTACTCCTACTGTTACCGTGGGTTTATCATTTACTTCAAACAAACCAAATGGATTTCCTAAAGCAATTACCCATTCACCGATAATAACATCATCAGAATTTCCGAATGTTACATATGGTAAATCAGTCTTATTAATCTTCAGTAGACAAATGTCTGATGACTGATCACTCCCTATTAATTTGGCAGGTACCTGTTCTCCATCTGTCATCGTTACTGTTATTTCAGAAGCATTTCCTGCAACATGGTCATTGGTAACTATATATCCGTCTGATGATATTATATATCCTGAACCTAAACTCTTTACTTTCTGATTGTATTGCTGGTTACCGAAAAACTGTTTGAAGAATGGATCATTATTAAACATATTGCCGAATGGATCTACCTGCACTACCTGGGTTACATTAATTCCAACTATTGCTGGACTCACTTTTTTAACAGTCTCGGTAATTATATTCCTTCGTGAATTGCTTATTTCGTCATTCTTCAACTGATATTCGGCTGCTGGGTTATTTGTCTCATGATATAGCGAATCCTTCCTATCAATATTCGAATCTCTCTTTTCAATAATATAAAAAAGAGAACCTGAAAAGATTAAAAGTATGATAGCTAATAATATTATTCTTCGTTTCGATAACATAGTTTAACCCTCTTTATTTATAATGTTATATTTTGCTAATAGTTCCAGTAATGGATCAATATGTCTTATCCCGATTATTGTAAGTAATCCTGTTGTAAAAAACATTAAGGAGGAAATTGATTCTGCTCTGGGAAATGAAAACTTGTAAACTGATTCCGGGAATAAAAGTGTTATTAGTAAAGCTAAAATGGTAGCAAGTATATTGCCTAAAAGTATATCCCTTTTCGTTACATATACTAATATCCAGGTTATTAACCATATCGCCGGTATAAATGGAGCTATAAGTAGTGTCCCCCCAAGCGATGTAGCTAATCCTCTCCCGCCTTTGAATCTTAACCACGGATTGTAGCAATGACTGAATGTTGCAAATAATATTGCAATTGCAGCATAACCAAATCCAAATGGGAAAATAAGTAGCGGCACATAAACACTTACTAATCCTTTAATTGCATCAATAAAGAAAACAAACAGACCCGTTACTTTTGAATTAGTGATATCAAACGTATTCATTGCACCCACATTGCCTGTCCCCGAATTTGTAATATTTATCCCCCTTCTCTTTAATATAAGATATCCCGTTGGTATTGAGCCTAAAAGATATCCAAATATAGAACTCATTAAATAATACATATCCCTCAATCTTTGAATTGAACAAAATTACTAAAAAAATATTATTCCCCGTGTGTGAGTCACATGATATAATACAATTATCAATGACTTAATCTTATTAGTATAAATTTCTTTCTCCAATAACACACTAACCATATGAAAAAGTGCTTAAATTGACAATACGACAATAATTAAATAATTTAATTAATTAAATTCATAACCGGAAATTATATAGCTTTTTATGATCCAACAATATATTCCTGTTTTTATGGTAATTGCCTTTGCTGTTATTTTTGCAATTATGGTTGTACTCTCCTCTAAGTTGCTTGGACCCCAAAGACCAACACCTGAAAAGCTTTCCACTTATGAAAGTGGTATGAAACCTGTCGGCACAACTCACGAAAGGGTATCGGTTAAATATTACCTCGTAGCTATGTTATTCATAATATTTGACCTGGAAGTCATATTTATCTACCCCTGGGCTGTGCATTTCAAAATTCTTTTTAGTGAATTGGGAACTTCTGTCTTCTTTTCGATGTTAATATTTCTGATAGTATTGGAGTTAGGTTACTTGTACGTATATAAGAAAGGTGGTTTCAAATGGGACTAGAAGCAAAGCTGCAACAGCATGGTTTTTTCACTACAACAATCGATGCTCTTGTAGCTTGGTCACGTAAAAACTCAGTGTGGCCTATGCCTATGGGTATATCCTGCTGCGCAATCGAAATGATGGCTGTTGGTGATCCTAAATTCGATATCGCAAGATTTGGTTCAGAAGTGATGAGGTTTACACCCCGGCAGTGCGACCTTATGATTGTTGCAGGTACCGTTACATTTAAGATGGCTCACGTGGTAAAGAAAATATTCGATCAGATGCCTGAGCCTAAATGGGTAATCGCTATGGGCGCCTGTACTTCCTCAGGGGGTATGTATAGATCATATAATGTCGTTCAGGGAATAGATCAGTTCCTCCCCGTGGATATTTACCTTGCGGGTTGTCCGCCTCGTCCTGAAAACTTGCTCAACGCTCTTATACAAATTCAGGAAAAGATTGGAAGATCTAAAGCAAGGGATTATCCCGATCAGCCCCTTGAACCGCAAACTATCATTCAGCAGAATTGAAACTTATGGAATTCAAAGATTTACTAATACAAAAGATCAATGATAATTTACTTGGCTTGGTCTTTACTCCTGTAGAATTTAGAGAGGAATTATCTCTGACTCTGAATAAAAAAGATATTGTCAGGATCTCCCGCTTCCTGAAGGATGACTCAGAGTTATCCTTCAATCTATGTGAAGATATAACTGCTATAGACTGGGCCCGCAGAACATTCCGGTTTACAATTGTTTATCACCTTTTCTCAATGAATAATAAATTCAGGCTCCGCTTAAAATGTGATGTCGATGAAGAGGATTGCGCTATTGATTCCGTTAGTTCAGTTTGGAAAACTGCCGATTGGGAGGAAAGGGAAACCTACGACATGTACGGTATCCATTTTAACAATCATCCCGATCTCAGAAGAATGTATATGCCGGAAGATTTTGAATATTACCCGTTACGTAAGGATTTCCCTCTAATGGGTATCCCGGGTTCACTTCCTCTGCCAAAAAAGTAAATGACGTTATGGAAAAATTAACTAAAGAGGATGTCCATCCCAGAATAATTGAAGCACTTCTCGGTGCTGATTCCGATATCACCGTAGAGGATGCTTTAGAGAACGAAATGATTCTGAACATGGGACCCCAGCATCCTGCAACCCATGGTGTATTAAGATTATTATTACGGCTGGATGGCGAGACCATCATAGCCTGCGTGCCTGAACTGGGCTACCTTCATCGTGGCTATGAAAAGATGGCTGAGAATATGTCCTATTATGAATTTATTCCGCATACAGACCGTCTCGATTATCTCGCCCCTCTCTCTAATAATGTTGCTTGGGTTCTCGCTGTTGAAAAATTAGCCGGTATAGTCGTCCCTCCCCGCGCCCAGTATATCCGTATGTTAGTCTGCGAACTGTCAAGAATTGCTTCTCATCTGGTTGCAATAGGTGCTCTTGGTATGGATGTCGGAGCCCTTACTGTTTTTCTGTGGACTCTCCGCGAAAGAGAAAAGATCCTTGATATCTGGGATATCCTCTGCGGTGCAAGATTTACTAATTCCTATACAAGGATTGGCGGCGTTGCAAATGATATCCAGCCTGATGCCCTTGCCAAGGTAAAATGGTTCCTCGATCAGTTTGATGATAATCTTAAAGAATGCGAACAACTCTTAAATAGAAATAGGATATTCATCGATCGCCTTGAAGGTGTTGGAGTTGCATCCGCTAAGGATGCAGTTGATCTGGGTTTAACAGGTCCTACTCTCAGAGGCAGTGGCGTTGAGTATGATCTCAGAAGAGCCGCACCATATCTCTTTTATAATGAAATGGATTTCAAAGTAATTACTTATCCGGAAGGGGACTGCCTTGCACGCTATTTTGTTAGAGTGGATGAATGCCGGGAAAGTGCTAAAATAGTACGGCAGATCCTCAGTAAAATACCCCAGGGTGAAGTCCGCGCTAATAGTCCTAAAAAGGTTCTTCCAAATAAAGCTGAGATTTATTCTAAGATGGAAGAACTTATCTCCGATTTTATGATTGTAAATTTCGGAATAAATCCCCCTGAGGGTGAAATATATAGCGCAATTGAAAACCCCAAAGGAGAATTGGGATTTTACCTTGTCAGCAAAGGAGGAGGTCAGCCTTGGAAGTGTAAGATCCGCTCTCCCTCATTTGTTAATTGCCAGGGATTGCCCCTTATGATAAAGGGTCATATGGTCTCTGATGTTGTCGCTATTGTAGGAAGTATCGATCCCGTTATGGGCGAAGCAGATAAATAATAATTATTGAATATAAGCTTGCAGGTATAATGGAATTCAAATTCACAGAAGATAATTTTAAACGGGTAGAAGAATCTATTAGTAAATATCCGCATAAAAGAGCCGCCATAATGCCTGTTCTGTATATCGCTCAGGAACAGAATGGCTTTATATCAGGTGAAGTTATGCTTGAGGTAGCTAAGATTCTTGAGATCACTCCGGAAGATGTCCTCGGCGTTGTTACTTTTTATACAATGTACCATCAGCACCCGGTCGGAAAATACCACATACAGGTCTGTACAAATATATCCTGCATGCTGAAAGGCGGATACGAAATCTACCGGCGCGTTAAAAATAAACTTGGTATAGATAATATGCAGGTTACCCCCGACTCTCTCTTCTCGTTGGAGGAAGTTGAGTGTATGGGCTCCTGTGGCACTGCCCCCATGCTCGCAGTTAATGAAGATTATTATGAAAACTTAACTAATGAATCTACCGATCAGATTATTGAATCATTAAAGAATAATAATTGATGGAAAAAATAGTACTCCCCGATATTAAAGATCTCCACCTCCTTAATGTCTATGAACAGCACGATGGATATAATGCCGCCAAAAAAGCTTTCACCTTTACCACCGATGAAATAATAGATCAGGTTAAAAAATCAGGTCTGAGAGGCAGGGGAGGAGCAGCATTCTCTGCAGGACTTAAGTGGAGCTTCATGCCTAAATCTTCTGATAAACCAAAATATCTCTGTGTTAATGGCGATGAAAGTGAACCCGGTTCCTTCAAGGACAGGCAAATATTCGAATCTAATCCCCATCAGTTAATCGAAGGTATTCTTATCACCTGCTATGCTATTGGAGCTCATGTCGCCTATGTCTACATAAGAGGCGAATACCATAAATGGTTCCATCTCTTCGAAAAAGCTCTTGCGGATGCATATGCCTCTGGATATGTCGGCGATGCTATGAAACAGAAATTCAACACCGGCTTTTCATGTAATATATATGTCCATAAAGGCGCTGGTGCATATATCTGTGGTGAAGAGTCTTCCCTTATGAATTCCCTTGAAGGGTTAAGAGGCTACCCTCGTGTTAAACCTCCGTTCCCTGCTCAGAACGGTCTTTGGGGTTGTCCCACTACAATAAATAATATTGAAACCTTAACCAATATTCCTCCTATTATCTCTAAAGGATGGGAATGGTTCTCTAAAATAGGCGAACCAAAACATCCTGGTACTATTCTTTACGGAATGAGCGGACATGTTAATAAACCCGGTGTTTATGAACTTCCTACGGGTATGTTATTAACCGATCTTATTTATAAATACGCTGAAGGAGTCCCCGGCAATAAGAAAATTCTATGCGTTATACCCGGCGGATCTTCAATGCCCCCCTTAAGAGGAGATCAGATAGATGGAATTAAAATGGATGCCGAATCTCTCCGCGCCGCCGGATCAGCAATCGGTACAGCCGCCGTTATCGTAATGGATGAAACTACTGACCTCGTCAGAGTCCTCGCAAGAATAGCTAAATTCTATTACCATGAAAGTTGTGGACAGTGTACCCCATGTCGCGAAGGTACCGGATGGATGTACAGAATATTGAATAGAATTATCGATGGTAAAGGTACATCGCATGACCTTGATCTTTTAATCTCCGTTGCCGGCAAT
>JARLHD010000263.1 GCA_031292435.1 Ignavibacteriaceae bacterium | reverse complement strand
GGAGAATCATACAGGAGGAAAAAGAACCCAACTTTTGATGCGGGAAAACAAAAAAAATAGTTAACTTTGAAAACGCTAAAAGTAGTTTTTAGGTGGTCAAACCTTTTGAACCTGACTGGTCAATATGCTGGCCCTCGACATTTGAAATGGGATTTATAATTTTGTGCGGTTGGATTATTAGTTATAGGAAAAGAAAGGAATTGTTTTATGGGACGGGAATATTTGTTTTATGAAATAGAAGGAGTAGACTTAGGAGAAGGGATGGAAAGATTTAGACAAAGGAGGAAACAGATTTATGAAATTAGGAGTGTAGTTATATGAAAGAGATTGGTGGTTAAAGAAAGAGCGGGCATTGAACAATTTAAAATAAAGAAGGCGCTTCGGTAAGCGCCTTAAGGAACGTGGGCAGAGAGGGAATTGAACCCCCGACACAAGGATTTTCAGTCCTTTGCTCTACCGACTGAGCTATCTGCCCCTCACAATAGAGAGCGTAAAAATAAATATATTTAACCTTATCTCAAAACAATATTGAGAAAATTAAATCAATCCTTTTTCTTTCAGTACTGATTCAACAGTAAGGGCACCGAGTTCCTGCAATTCGTAGCGGACGCGTGTAGAAGGCTTATTGATTTTGATGATCCTGCGGAGATCGATAGGGGTACCGATGATAACAGAATCGCAATCAGTCTGATTGATAGTTTTTTCGAGGTCTCTTATCTGGTCATCGCCGTATCCCATAGCGGGGAGAAGAACGCCTATTTTAGGATATTTCTTATAGGTATCGGAAATTGATTTGACAGTATATTTTCTAGGATCGATAATTTCGGAAGCGCCATAGGTCCAGGCAGCGATCATACCGGCGCCGTAGGCCATTTCGCCATGAGTAAGAGTGGGACCATCTTCGACAACGAGAACTCTTTTGCCACGAATCATTTCAGGACTATCAACAAATATTGGAGATGCGGCCTCAATTATCTGTGCATTTGGATTAACTTTTCTGATATTATCCCGAACGAGATTTACATTTGCGGGTTCAGCGGAACCAATTTTATTTATAACAGCTACATCAGCAATCCTTAATGCGGTATTACCGGGGTAGTATATCATTTCGTGTCCAGCGCGGTGGGGATCAACTACCGTAAAGACCAGGTCTGATTTATAGAAAGGAAGGTCATTATTTCCGCCATCCCAGATAATAACATCGGCTTCTTTTTCAGCTTCGGCCAGGATTGCACCGTAATCGACACCGGAATAAATAACGCTTCCCATAGCGATATGCGGCTCATACTCTTCCATTTCTTCTATGGTACATTTATGTTTTTTAAGATCAGCGATAGATGCAAACCTCTGTACTTTCTGTTTAACAAGATCGCCATAGGGCATAGGATGCCTGATAGAGACGACCTTTTTACCTGCATCTTTTAAAATTTGTACGATGCGGCGTGATGTTTGGGATTTACCACTGCCTGTCCTAACGGCAATAACAGAAATGAGGGGTTTGTTGCTTTTGATCATAGTTTCATCAGCACCAAGGAGTCGAAAGGATACACCAGCTGCATTAACGATGGAGGCTTTCGTCATTACATATTCGAATCTTACATCGGAATAGGCGAAGATAACCTCATCTACTTTAAGTTTTTTTATAAGAGTAGTTAAATCTTTTTCGTCATAGATTTTAATTCCTTTGGGATAGAGTTTGCCGGCAAGCTGAGGAGGGTAACTTCTGCCGAATATATTAGGGATCTGAGTTGCAGTAAATGCAACGACGTTATAATCCGGATTGTCCCTAAAAATCACATTAAAATTGTGGAAATCTCTCCCTGCAGCGCCCATGATCAGAACGTTCTTACATGACATAAAAATTCCTAAAAAGTTTATAATAATATCATTGTAAACTTAAGAAGAATTCCCTTCTCCCCATAATTTATTCGACTGTAACGCTCTTGGCTAAGTTTCTTGGTTGATCTACGTTTAACCCTTTCTTAACGGCTATGTGATAGGCCAGCAATTGAAGCGGGATGACCGAAAGGATAGGCATTAACATTCTAATAGTATCGGGGATTTTAATTGAATAATCGACAAGCTTGTCGATGTTATTATCATTTTCACTAGCGATAGCGATAATGCGACCTCTACGGGCTCTAATTTCTTCGATATTACTTACGATTTTATCGTAAGTAGAATCTTTAGGGGCAATAAAGACTACGGGCATGTTATCATCAATAAGTGCGATGGGACCATGTTTCATTTCAGCAGCGGGATAACCTTCTGCATGGATGTAGCTAATCTCCTTAAGTTTTAGTGCACCTTCCAGAGCGACCGGGAAGTTATATCCCCTACCAAGATAGAGGAAGTTTCTAGAGCTCTTAAACTCGTTAGCGATGAATTCAATTTCATCATTAAGTTTTAATATCTGACGAATTTTATCAGGGAGTTTTTCCATTTCGAGGGCAATACTTTGTCCATCAACCAGACTCATATCTTTTTTTCTTGCAATCATAAGAGTAATAAGTGCAAGGACTATGAGCTGGGAGGAAAATGCTTTGGTGGAGGCTACTCCAATTTCAGGTCCTGCGTGAGTATAGATGCCAGCCATACTTTCTCTGGCGATGGAACTACCCACGACATTACATATACCAATAGCAAGAGCTCCGCGCTGCTTGGCTTCCCGCAGAGCCGCAAGAGTATCGGCAGTTTCACCTGACTGGGAGATAAAGATAATAGCATCATCCTTGTTAATGATAGGGTTCCGATATCTGAACTCAGATGCATACTCCACTTCAGTAGGGACACGTGCCTTTTGCTCTATCATATATTCACCAACAAGTGCGGAATGCCATGAAGTACCACAGGCTGAGATTATAACACGTTTAGAGTTGATTAGTCTTTCGGCAACAGATTCGAGTCCGCCTAATTTGGCAGTACCTTCATCAAAGAGGAGTCTACCTCTCATAGAATTCTGAACGGATTCGGGCTGCTCCATAATTTCTTTAAGCATAAAATGAGCATAGCCACCCTTATCGATTTCATCGAGAGTCATAGTAATTTCGGTTACTTCTTTATCGATTTCGACATCGGCAATGGTTTTAGCGGTAAAGTGATCTTTATAGACGACAACCATTTCGCCATCTTCAAGATAGACGACTTGTTTAGTATGGGCGAGAATTGCAGAGACATCAGAGGCAACAAAATTCTCATTCTCCCCTATTCCGACAACAAGCGGTGAGCCTTTCCTTGCGGCAATAATTTTATCAGGTTCCTTCAAATATATTACAGCGATGCCATAAGTGCCCTGAACTTCATTCAGAGCAAACTGAACTGATTTACAAAGAGAGAAACCTTCATTGAGGAAACGGTCAATAAGATGCGGGATAACCTCTGAATCAGTTTCAGTGATAAATTTATAACCAAGATTTTTAAGGCTGGTACGGATTGTTTGATAATTTTCAATAATGCCGTTGTGGATAACAAAAAGGTTTTTATCAGAATTGAAATGGGGGTGAGCATTTATTTCATTTGGGACGCCGTGCGTAGCCCATCGTGTATGACCAATACCAAGATTGGATACAATATTGAGGCCACGAAGTTTCTCTTCGAGGCTGGACACTTTCCCTTTATTTTTAACGACAATGGACTCACCGTCGGCAATATAAGCTATTCCAGCAGAATCATATCCTCTATATTCTAATCTTTTTAATCCATTTAATAATATAGGAATACAATTTTTATTTCCAATATATCCAACAATTCCGCACATATTAAACTATAATTTATTATTACTTATGTTAATTTATCTAATTCTGGCCATTTTTTCAGTAGTTGTTTTAACTATACCGTTATTTATAGCAATAATTTTGTAAAAATAGACCCCATTTGCAACCTCATCCCCATCCTGATCTCTTCCGTCCCAATAAATTTTATTAAAACCGACACGAAGATCTGATGGAGGAAGTGAGATATCTTTTATCAGACGCCCTGCTACAGTAAATACTTTTATTCTTAATTCCTGCGGAGCATTCTGCCCTCTTAGTTCAAAGGTAAAATAAGTATCGCTTTTGAAAGGATTAGGGTAATTGAACACATTAGTTAAATCAGGTTGATTATAAACAAAGAACTCATATTTATGAGATACACTATCAAAGAAATTGCCAGAGGGGTCTTTAGCAAGGATCTCGATTGTATGTTTTCCATCCGCGATTGTAGGTGTCCATTTTATAGTTGCCTGTGAATTAGGATAGGGTGTATAGGTGAATTTCAGATCAGGCTGAATAAAGTTTACCGGTACATCATCAAAAGTAAATGTAGTAAAAGCAGATGTATCGATGGGAAGCGGACTATTATCTTTCATTGTAATTAATATTACTGGTTTAGCAGAAATTACATCATCATTATTTATTTCTTTACCATCAAAAGTAATGTTGAAGACAGGTTTGCTTGAATCCCTTGAGACATAAAAGTTTTTATCAATACTATTATTAAATGAATATATATCATCATATGGCATAGTAGCGATTACCTTAGTATCATAAAGAGTTGCCGGTGCCCATGATGAGGTATTTATAATATTATTAAGAATAATCGAGCTGTCCTTCGGAATAGTTACTTTGTTTGTAATGAAAGCAGAATCAGCATTATTTGAGTAATATTTCAGAGTAACGCTATCAGCATTAGATTCTCCCAGATTAAAGATCTGCAGGCTTGTATTTGTACTCAATCCCTGCAACAGAGTATCAGGAGTAAATGTAAAATTATTTTTGTTAATTGATATTTCAGGTAAAGAAGAATAATCCACAGCAATATTTTGCAACTTCAGAGGATCGGAAGCACCATATGATGTATCAATAAAATTTAATCCCACCTTGAGATATTCATACTTTCTAGGATTGATATCATTTATTATAAGTGAAGGGGGGACATTAGTTTTAAGAGTATCGTAATTACCTGTAATTTTATTAAGTCCTAAAATAAAAGCACTATACTTCCCTTTTGATCCAGTTGAATCGATATTGTATTTAGTTGAATTCCAATTAAGCGCAGGTCCGATATCCTTTGTCAGAACATTTCCTTTTGCATCCTTGTATGTACCAATAAATTTGTAGAAACTAGGAGTATATAATGTTGGATAAGGTCTGAATGTAGAGCCCAAGACATTATTATTTATCCAATCATAACATATGGTATACATGCCAAACTTTGGAAATGCAATCCATTCCTCTTCGAAGACATAATCTGACAATCTATACCTGCGCATAAATCCAGACTCATAACTTTCATAAGTGAAAAGATAACCATTAACAACCATAAATCCGGAAAACCCTGGTGCTGAGGAACCAGTAAACAATATATCATTACCAACTTTTTTCCAGGAATTATGCGGATCAAAGATTCGCATACTATATTGGTTTCTGTTATTTCCACATCCCGGGGATAAATTATATACATAATTACCATCACTAGTGACATAGTAGCTGCTATCCCTTAATAACCCATCATAAGAAGGCAGCAAGGTATCACCCAAAATTATCCTTAGAGTATCACCAGTTGTTTTATTAATTCTTAAAAGACTATTATTATCACCTGTTGCGGCATATAGAAATCCATCGCTATAATAAAATATTTGGCTTTTAATGTTAATCGAGACTCCCGGAATCGCACCGTAGTTATTACCTTTTATCGTACTGTTTAATCCATTTCCGATTTTATAAATTTTTGAAAGAGAGCCTTCAGCATAATAAGGAAGATTAGCAAAGTAATAATAAGAACCATCAGTAGTAAATGTAGTAATACCATTGGCGTCTGCAGGTAATGTGATACTTGTAGAGTCTATAAATTGAGAATCAGATGGTTTGGGAGGAAGCAGGGCTGTACTGATTTCCAAACTATTAACTGAGGAATTATATAACATATTATAAGAATCGAATAAATTCAACTGTTTATTTCTAGCTATAAATCCTTTAGTAGTTGAATTATTAATAGAGAAAGTCAGCATCCTACTACTATTTGTATCAATATTATCAAAGATAAATGCTTTCCAGAAATATTCTCCGGCAGGCAGATTTATTTTCCATTTAACGATACCATTAACCGGTATTAGAACAGGTGATAGAATTTTAGCAGAAGAATTCAAGGAAAGACTAGTATCGATCAAAATCCTATAATTAAATAATCTCCCGATATAATTACCTATATCGACAAGAGTAAAATTTATAGAATCTGAAGAAGTAGTAAAACCGTCAATAGGTCGAACTACATTAGGCTGGCTAAAATCAAAAACAGCAAGGCTTGTTGAAGCTTTGTTATCACTATGATCGATTTCTTCAATATGGTTATCACTATTTATTTCAACAATTAAATTATATAGCCCAGCTTTATCTGGAATCCATTTAAAGGAAGCAGAATCCAACTCGCCAAAACCATTGCGTTTAATAGATCCAATTTTATTAGCTGTATCTATTTGTGTTTGATATAAATTAACAGTTACAGAATCATTAAAAATGATTCCTAAATTATGAATATAGACCTTAATTGAAACGGTGTCCCCTTTAACAGGATTTGGGGGCACGATAGTAAAATCATTAGAACTAATCTGGAAATCAGGAAGTTTTGGAATATCAAGTTCAAGTGCCGGATCTCCAAGTAAACTTAATAACGCTATTTGAGAGGCATTATATCCAACAATAGGAATTTTAGTTTTAGCAATTAGAATGGCACTGCCGATTACATTATCTTTTTTGTTAAAGATTTCATCAAAGAGGGTATCATTAAGAGTTCTTCCTGAATCCCACCAAGTTAAACCAGTACTTCCAAAGAATGCTACGCTTCCTTTACCAGGAACTTTGTCGAATATTTCTCCGAAACTATCCTGATTATCAAAATGTGCAGTATAACAGGTAACACTACTTACAAAAGGTAATCTTCCCCCATTATTAAGTTGATAGATATCATCATTAGTAAAAGTTAAATCCCATTGTCCACTACCCCCATGTCCATAATAATTAGCCATGATACATCCTTTATTAAATGCATCGCGAATTTCAGGTTCACCTCCCTGATACTGCACATATTCGGGTTTATCCGGATACCTGTAAACCTTAGAAGTTGTAATACCATTGGGTTTCAGGTATGCATCGTCTAATAATTCACTTTGATCATTAAAGCCAAAACTGGCTTCATCTGAGGCATCGATCCCTCCAGCCATCAAGAGTACATTTTGTTTCCAATTTTTTCCGTTATCAGCTGGATAATTTACTATTTTATCAACTAAAATATTTGCCTCATCCAGATTATCACATGAAAGTCGACCTATAGCAAGATCAGGCACTATATCATCCCCTTCTATGCATACAATTAGATTATCACTTGGAGCTTGTCCAAACGTATAGGCCTGATAAGGAATTGACGGAATATAATTAGGCATATCTCCAGAATAAATATGCCTATAGTCATAACTCATATCGCCAACTAATGTAATAAATGTTGGTGCAGGTCCTTGCCAATTTTCAAAAGCATATTTTACAAAATATTGCAAAGCATAGGGGTCCAATAATCCATAAGAAAACTCATTATAAATATCGAATACATTTACAATTTTTACTCGAGGATTAGTAAAACCACTTAAATTATTGGATCGGAAATTTGCTAATTTCTGAGCAACAGACATGAAGTCAGGATGGGTAATAATAATATAATCAGCGCCGTTGTTTGTGTTTCTTAAATCGGAATTAATATTATGTAAAATCGAATCTGGGGATAATAAACTTTCATCTGAAAAACAAAAATACTCTGTTCTATCGTTAACTAATGAATCTGAAAAATAAACAGAACGATCGGCATCAAATCTTATATCTGCATTTTTAATAACATGACCCCGCGATGGGATATATATAGATATATTATTGCTATACCATAAAAACAAATAAAAAGGACAAAGCCCAATCCTTCCGGGAGGACTTGTAAATATTAAATTATTTAGGTTTGCCTTGTTAAGTCTCCAATATTCAAGTTCAAACCAGTTTATCCTGCATTGATCATTCCCATCCGGATCGCAAACATTTCCATCGAGAACAAGTTCAAAGACATTTTTATCAACGTAAAGAGGTATACCGGGAGGATTAAAATCAGGAGAAAAATTAAACGAGGAGCCAAAAGTGACAGAATTTTGGCCATTAAATTTAGTGGTAGCTACAACATTAGAATTTAATCTTATAAGTGCACTATGTCCATCTCCATTGCAACCTGGGTTTGTTATACCCTGAATATTTGCCCGTAAGTATCCAGATAGATTCTTTCTATCAATATCATATGCAATACTATCTGTTATCCAATTAACAAATATTTCAAAGGGTGTTCCACCTCTTGCTTCAGCACTTGCCCATAACCAGAAATCACGCTTATCATCTGGAGCATATCCTAGTCTTTCATATAGGCTATCTTTCTCAAAATGCAAGGTTGTTATGGTTGATGTTATCAGACTATCATAGTTTTTAGGAAAACCATCAATGACCTTATAATTATTAACGCTATCCGCCTGATATGAGAACCAATATATGTTTGAGAGCGAATAGATATTGAAATAAGTATATGGGGTAGTAGGCTGAGGAGGAATCCCAACGAATGTAAAATAATCGCTTGAATCAAAGCTATTATTTTTATTCACATCCACAATATCAATAGGGATGCTTATTCCATTATTGATAATCTCCAACTTTCCCTCATGAATACCATTGTCGGGAGATACTCCGGCTTTTATTAAATCAGTATAGGTTATCTTGTAAACCCCCTTCGTTTTGACATAAATTTTGTAATAATCCTTACTGGGATTATACCAAAGAGGATTAGCTTGAGAGAAATTATTACTTGTTACAGACAGAGGTTTTCTAATAAACTCTTTCGTTGCTTTTGTTTCTTTAGGTTTTACAAAGGCAAAATTCGTAAATTGAGCCATTGCAGAGAAATTTAGTATCGATATTAAAAGTATAATTTTCAATTTGTGTCTTTAAAAATTTTGTGCAACAGTACCATATATTTTTCCTCCGGCTCTGATAAATGAATAAATATCAGTTTTACCACCAGTTGATTGAATAGGCGGAGATCCACCGCTCCAAATAATGTTTGCCTCGATACAATTCCAGGAAACAGTATATGTGCTGCTATTATATACAACAACAGTTATTTGCGCACCATTAACTGAATTGATCATATTAAATGTAGTGTTTGCATTCAATACTGTTATTTTACAATTTCCTTTAGTCCAATCTATGGTTGGAGATAATAAAGAATCCTGGTATGTGTAAATTCTTCCGGATGTTCTAATAGTGGAACTATGAAATTCCTGCGAAAAACTAAGTACACTAAATAATGTTAAAAGTAGAATTAGTAGTTTCATTTTTAATTCCTATAAAATTAATAATCAACCCATGCTCCCCAAGTATTAGCATCATCAGATCCCAAACCAGTGGGGACATTTGTTTGTTGAAAAAATGAATACTGAATATGTAAATAGGCTAAACCAGTTCCTGCAATAGAAGCTATATTTGTTGTGCCCTGGCAATGGGACCATCTTGATGGTAATAATGAATTGAAATTGATGGTCATATTTGTTGCGGCATCTATTTTACAATTAAACATGTCGAATTCACAATGATTTGATATTATAGCAGCTGTACTGTAAAATACAATCTCAGAGTTATTACAAGAGATTTCAGTATAACCAGTTAAAGTTAAATTCATGATACCCGCATAACATTGTTTGAAAAACAACATTGGCACTCTATCGTAACCCGAACCTCCATTGATTGTAATGGAGTTAAATACGATTGTTGCAGATCCTTCAATATTTACACGTGAATACCCTGATAAAATAATATTGTGGCTATTCGTCCATTCCGGACTATGGCATTGTTTAAAATAGATATCCGGAGCTCCAGCAGCACTTACATTGATATAAATTGTTTTTGCGGTCCAAGTATCATCTTTACCCAGGAGACAATCTATAAAAAATACATTGCTTGAAATTGCTGCTGAAGCAGTTCCAACACTTATATTGTTTTCCAAGTGACAATCTTTAATATAAAATAACGCTTTAATAGTTTGGCCCATCAATGTTAGATTACCTGTTATGGTACAGGTCTCAATTCTGCCTCTTGATGCTGTAATGTATAATGCACCAGATATTATTACTGAACCATTGGAAATACCTTTGATAGTAATGTTTTCGGTTGCAATATTCAATGAATCCGAATAGGTGCCCGGAAAGACTAATATCGTGCTATTAGCATCTGCAGAAGTGACAGCTGATTTAATAGTGGAATATCGCTGCACTGTTCTGTCGGATTTAATTAAAACAGCTCCACTATCTTTTTCGTCAATCGTACCTGTCAAGGGATCTAAGTGAGGAGTGCCATAAACTTCCATTTTCGGAGACAGGGTATCCGCAAGATTTAACTTAATTGGCGAAATATTGTTCTGAGGATACAATTGTAATATACCAGATAATATTATCCACAATATTTTTTTCATTTTTATCCTACTAACGAAACAATTAATGAATTAATTTTGTTATTTACTATTGTTATGGATGTTTTCAATAATTCATTAGAACTATCCGCTCTATCTCCTACCCTATTTCAATTTATTGGCGGGTACAATTTTGGAATTATACCGAGAAGTATCGATGGTAGAATGATTTGGACTTTTCACATTAACTGATCTTCCGATAAACTCTTTAGCCTCTTTTGAATTGATAAAAGATGAAGCAACGAAATCTTCTGTTAGTTTATCTTTTACATAAATTGAACTTACCTGATTATGAGAATCAGGTTCAAAGTTAATCTGAACAAGTATCTTTTTATTAAAAAATAATTCTCTTGTTACAGGATTATATTGATATGGTGCTACTTCTAACGAAGCGCCTTTAACATATCGCATTATGAATTGACCAGTTATATTAATCGGCGAGACCGGGAATACTTTATTCTTTGAATATATTGCCGGATCGAATTTCAATCGATCAATTGGTTGATTTGCTGAATCCGGATACGAAAGTACTGAAATATTAGGAATTTTTTCCTGCGATGCACTGATAATTTGATAATTAGCAATTTTATTAAAGGGTATTCCGAAATTATAATATTGAGAAGGAATCCATGGCTCTCCGGGTTTTCGATAACATACGCCGTTTTTATCTATATATACAAATTTTTTCCCCTGATATACTTTTTCTTTTATGGAATAATAACCGGAATAAGATAGCTCCATTTTAATATGATCTAAATTTGATTCTAATATTTTAATCGTTTGAGCATTTAATGAATATAATGCAGAAAAAATTAATAAAAATATACCCAACCGGACCATTAAAATCCTATATTATTACAGATATAAATTAGATTATTAAGAAAAACAGTACAAGGTCAATAATCTATGTACTAAGAATCAGTATAATTTCCTTCATAAACTAAATTATAGAATATTATACTTAAAAACTCCCCAGAAATTATTTTCTTGTTTATTCTCAAAACCACTTTTTTGATATACAATAGAATCATATTGAAACCCAAGATAAAAGCCCATAATAAACTCATATTCCAAATTAAATGATATCTTATTGGTAACATCAAGAATACCATCAAGAATATAAGTTTTTCTTGAGTCCTCTAGTTTATAGAATTGATTTACATCCCCTCCTACATTTCTAACTAAATTTCCATTGGAATCGTATACATTACCCCCATGTCTTATATTATCGTATCCTACAGAAACTATCAGATCCGGGTTCACTATATAATTAAATATTAACGAGAAATCTATCGAATTAGGCTGTAAATTAGGCCCAATCATATAACCATTATTTGTATAGGTTAAGGATTCACCAATACCAAAATGGGAATACATATATGGTCTTATCATTAAATAATCAACCTTAACAGACAAATTTTCAGGTAATAAAGGGTAACAGATCATCAAATTAGTCTGCCAGATATAACGCGTCTGAAGGCTACCAAATCCCTCGGTAAATATTGTTTTAAAATCTATATCATCAAAATTGATTACAGTGGATATTTCCATACCATTAGATACTATATACTTAGTATCTAATGATAAAAAGGAGTTATCTAAATCATTCAATGATCGCTGAGCCGATTCAAAAAAGATAAATGGATTAAGATATGCTAATTCAACTGGTCTGTTAGCATATATAATAGTCTGAGATACACCAAACGATAAATTATTAGACGGATTCACTCCAATTCTACTCAAAGCAATATACTTTGGATTTTTATTTTTAACATAAGCGTTTAGAATTGTATCCCACGTAAAATTAGGCGGCTGTACCAACCAACCATGGAGAAAATCAACACTAAAAATACCCAAGGCAGCATTAAATTTCAGAAAATCAAATACAGGAGCATTATTTGAAATAAAAACCTTATTTATCCCTCTTCCCCAAAGTATTCTTTCTCTCCCAATCTCCAGCCCTATTTTCCCCTTTTCAATTCGTAAATACCCCTCAGTATTATCAAAATAATTAATCCCAGTGTTGTTGAAAGTAAAACTTTGATTTACCTGCTGGTCTAGTTCAGCCACAGATCTGTCCCCGGATTCGAAACCATTGGAGGCAGAAATATAAAATCCGAACCAATCTGAATAAGTTCCATAAAATTTTCCACCGAAATTTAACAAGTTTGCATCTGAGTTTTTATCATGAGAATAAATGAATTTATCTTCGATAATTGGGTTTACATAAAAATTCATTGAGGAATCTTTATAAGAATAAAAATATTTAGATTTGTTTTTACTTAGGAGTAAGCTAAGGTTCGAAGGAAAAACATCTGTAAATATTACTCCAGTATCTTTTCCATTTATATCTAATTTTACTTTTATTTTTTCCAATAATCCCTTTTCATTGTCAGATAATAAACTTTTCTTACTTTCAGCCTCTTCTAAATATTTTGTAATTGTTCTTTTTGTTAAAGGCAACACGATGTCATCATATCCGGAAATTATTCCTTTTACAGAAAGAACCTTTAAATAATCATAAACATAATTATCAGCCGGAATATTTTCTACCTGGGCGAAACTTGAGATTTGTATTAAAATCAATATAAAAAAAAAGGTTAACAATTTCATATATTACCTTTATTGGTAATAACTACATTAATTGTATGAAATAATAAAGTTACATCCCTAAAAATATTCTCATTTTTGTAGTAATCAATCTCCATCTTCACTCTTTCTTCCGGTGATAGCATCTGGCGTCCGTTTATCTGGCTATATCCAGTGATTCCCGGCTTGAATTGAAAAACTTTTTTTTGTTCATCACTATAACCTTCAGTAATTGAAATGATTTCAGGTCTGGGACCTATGATACTCATTTCCCCTTTCAATACATTTATGAAATTTGGAATTTCATCAATGCTTGTTCGTCTTAAAAATTTTCCCACTTTTGTTATTCGTGGATCATCAATTTGGGTCAATTCCGGACCATATGACAGGGCATTATCTATCATTCCACGAAACTTATACATTTTAAATTTTTTCCCGGAAAGTCCTGTTCTTTCTTGAATAAATAATGCAGGGCCACTGGATTCCAATTTGATGGCTATTATGGATAGTAATAAAACAGGAGATGTTATTATCAAAACGAAGATACTAATAATAATATCAGTTAATCTTTTGATCAAACTGCCTTGCTTGCCCATTATAGAGAAAATTTATCTTTTATATTTTTTTAGGGAGTCAGAAACTATGTCTACTACTTTATTAACATGTTCTTTACTCATGCCTGGGTAAATCGGAAGCGATACAAGCCGGGGAAAAACATTTGAAGCAACAGGATAATCTTTATCCAACAATTTAAATTCATTTTTATAATACATATGTTGATGAACAGGCATAAAATGAACACCTGCACCCACGTTCAATTTTTTTAATTCCTCAATGAATTGTGCACGATTTATATTTAATTTTTCCAGATTTAATCTTATCGGATAAAGATGCCATGAAGATTCCCTGTCTGGTTTAATAATATGAAGATCAATTAGTTCGTTATCCTTAAAAGCTTCAGTATAAAGTCTTGCAATTTTTTTTCGGCAATCCCACATAAAATCAACTTTCTTTAATTGTGGTAATCCTAATGAAGCCTGAAGGTCGGTAAAATTATATTTAAATCCTGGAGCAACAACCTCATAATACCAAGACCCAGCTTCAGAATATCTTTTCCATGCATCTCTATTAATACCATGAAGCCTCATTATTGTGCACCGGTCTGCAATATCTTCATTATTTGTACAAATCATTCCACCCTCACCGGTTGAAAGAGTTTTGGTAGCATAAAAACTAAAACAAGTTACCTCAGAAATACTTCCAACCTTTTTTCCTTTATAAGTTGCGGGTAGTGCATGGGCGGCATCTTCCATAACTCTAAGTCCATGTAATTTTGCAATTTCAAGTATCTCATCCATATCGCATGGCTGACCACCATAATGCACTGGAATTATTGCTTTTGTTTTGGGAGTGATAGCTTTTTCGATAGCTTCTAAGGAAATATTCAAAGTATCTTCTGAAACATCAACTATTACTGGCTTTGCACCTAAATAACATACAATTTCAGCTGTGGCTGGAAATGTCATCGTCGGCACAATTACTTCATCACCTCTTTCGATATTAAAAGCCTCAAGAGTTAAATGACCTGCAGCAGTCCAGGAATTTACAGCAATTGAACGGTTAGAACCAATATAATTTGTAAATTCGTCTTCAAATCTTATTGTTTTAGGACCCATACTAAGCCAACCGGATCTGACGGTATCAACAATCTCATTGATTTCTTCTTCGGAAATAAACGGTTTGTGAAAAAGTAAAAAATCTTTGTTCATAAATTTTAATTATTAATTTTGCAAAATAATGATTTGCCCCAATAAAATTACAAGAAATATTGCAATTTATTTCACTATATATTTTTTCCTCAAATATCCAAATCCAAAGATAAATCCTAGCCCATAGGAAATATGAATTACTGGATATGTTAGGAGTAATACAAATTTGATAATATGCTTTTCTTTATTTATAAAAGAAAATAATATATCTAAAATTATATAAAATAATAAAGGAACAAACAAAATTATTTTTGAAAAAAAGAAAATAAAAAATAAAACTAAATATAAGCAAAATAATGAAGGTACAACATGTCTAAATTTAATTTCGGAAGGGATTTTTTTTAAGACCAGGGGTTTATACAGACCATATTGAAAATATTGTTTGAATAAAAGTAAAATGTCCTTACGGGGATAATAATACGATTTGATTTTCGAGGATAAAAATACCTTTTTCCCTTGTTTATTAGCCCGATAATCAAATTCATCATCCTGATTTCTTTTAAATCGGATATCAAAATATCCAATTTCTTCAAAAAGATTCCTTTTCCAAGCTCCAAGATAAACATGATCAGAATATCCCGAAAAATTAATATCATGAATTTTGCTCCCACCGATGCCAAATATATTAGTTGTTGCAAAAGCAACTGCTTTTTGAAAAATAGTTTTTCCAACTGGATGCATCGCTCCCCCGACAATATCTGCATGCGTATTTTCAAAAGTTTCGAGAATATGAATGATATAATTTTGGTCATATTCTGTATGTGCATCAAGTCTTATAATTGGATCGCCACTACTTTGTTTTATTCCAATATTAAGGGCAAAAGGAACAAATCGGTTAGGATTGTCCAATAAATAAATATTATTATGCACAAGTTTCCATCTATTCACAATATCTTTTGTTTTATCTATAGAACCACCATCAACAATAAATAATTCTTTTTTTTCAGGAACAGAATTTATAAAGAACTTTAATATATTCTCAATATTTTTGTCTTCATTAAGAGTAGGACAGATTACTGAAACCAGGTTTACCTCACAACTAATTTTTTAATATAAAATATAGATTTTTTATTCTCAAATTCTATTTTGAATAGATTCTTATTGTAAAATTCAATTGCTTTTTTGTTTTCCTTCCTTACTGAGAGTCCATATTGAGATATACTATCTTTTATTAAGTCTGATTCAAGCGCTTTTAATAACAAATAGCCGGTCCCTTTACCTTGATATTTATTATCAATGGCTATAATAAATACTCTCATTTCAGTTTTTGATTTTTTACCTATAAGTGGAATTAATTTGGTTATTATCTCATTAATCTTTTCAATAATGAAAATTGGGTTTTTCAATAGCAATTTAATCACTTTTACAAAATTATTTTTAATAAACAGGTTTATTGATTTTTCGGTTTTATCCCCGCAAATTAAATAGCCTGTAAATTTATTCTGTTCTTCATCAATAGCAACATACGAATAGTTATTATGAGCTATCAAAAACTTTAAATAACTGTTTAATAATTCCCTGCCAAATCTTGAAGTAAAATGATGTATATCAAAGGAATTAATGTGCAGTTCACTCATTTTAGGTATGATATCTGAATAAGCTCTGGTTATTATCACATTTCTACCCGAAAATCATCCTTGACCATTTTTCAGCAATAAAAGCTCTTGAAATTTCAGTATAGTGTATATTTCTGTTGTTATTCCTAAACATTTCATAATATTTCAAAAAACTATTTTTATCAATAATTCCCATTTTATCTAACATACTGTTCCGAAATAATTCAATAATATCTTTACTAAATTCATTTTTCAGCCATAACTGTTCTGGAAGGATAAAACCTTTTTTATCTCTTCTCCACCTTATTTTGTCTGGTAACTCGTTCAACGATTTTCTTAGAATATATTTACTCCATCCTTTATTTATTTTCAGTGAAGTTTTAAGACTTAATGCAAAGTTAACAAGGCGATGATCAAGAAAAGGTAGCCTTATTTCAAGAGAATGAGCCATTGAATTTCGATCTTCGTATCGCGCAAGAATCGGAACAGAAAATTGATCGATGTCTCTGATTTGTGCTTCTACCATGTTATCAGATTTCCAAACATCTTCTAAGTCAACATCCCTTATTAAATAATTTCCATATTGTTTTAACAGTTTAGGCATATATCTTTTTGCAGTACTTCTTCGATATTGCATTATAAGAGTTCTATTAATTATTGAAAAATATATTTCTCTGAAAAGGTTTAAATAATTGTTACCCTTTGCTAGGTTCTTCAGATAAAAAAAATAATATCGGAGATACCCCATTAAGATCTCATCACCACCCTGTCCGCTCAATATTACTGTAATATCTGATTTTTCCTTCAATTTCGCAAGTATTGTATAATGAGCCATCACAATAAAATTACTGAAAGGTTCATCCTGATGATATAATACCTTGTCAAAATTTTCAATAATATCTTCAGGCATTAAAACTATTTTTTTATTAAAAACTTTTTCTTCTTTTACAAAAAGATCAATAAAGTCCTCTTCGCTGTATTTTTTATCCCTTGAAATCACTGAATAAGTTTTTAATTCCCCATGTTGAAGTTTATTCCCAATATGAGATATTGCTGAAGAATCTAATCCTCCGCTTAATAAGGAACCAATTTCAACATCGCTTCGCAGCCTAATTTTAATACTATCAATAAGAAGTTCTTTGAATCCATTGCTAGCCTGGTCAAGGTCATTTATATCGGTGATATTATAGTCCCAATAACTTTCTTCCCTTATATCAGAATTATACAGATTAATAATCAAGTTGGTTTTGGCCTTAACTTTAATAATATCTTTAATAAATGTTTCTTCAGAATGATCCAGGATTCCTTGTTTTAGGAATAGTGAAAGTATTTTATCATTTACATCCTTTTTAGACAACAAGGGAATTAATTGTTTTATTTCACTACCGAAAAATATAGATCCTTTGTTTTTATAGTAATATATAGGTTTGATCGAAAATCTATCTCTGCTTATTATAACTCTTTTCTTGTTTAGATCAACAATGATAAAAGCCCACATCCCATTTAATCTCTCAAAGGATTTTTCGCCATATTTTTTGTATAACTTTAATATAACTTCTGTATCAGTTTTTGTTCTAAATATTGATCCCTCCTTGGCCAATTCATCTCTAATTTCAATAAAGTTAAATATTTCACCGTTGAAGATTATAAAAACATTATCATCCTCCATTGGCTGCAAGCCATCAAAGCTAAGATCAATTATTGATAATCTTCTATGCCCTAAGAAAATATTAAAATCTGTTTCGCTTTTAATTTTTGATGTTGATTCAATTCCCAAATAAGAATGGGAATCAGGTCCCCTGTAGGCCACCATATCTGTTAAAGAAATAAATTTATGATAATCTTCGTTAGTATAATTTGAATTAAAATTTATTGCAGCAAATAAACCACACATAATTACTGACCTTCCTTTTTTAAATAGGATTCATAATATAAAATCATTTTATCTATATTATTCTGCCAGTAAAAATATCTTATAACTCTCTCCCTCCCCATTTCACCCATTTTGAGCCTTAAATTTTTATCCATTATTAATTTACCGATTGCTTCAGCAATACTGTTTTCATCCGCTGATCTTACCTTTATGCCGGTAACATTATTTTTAATAATTTCCGGCATTCCTCCAACGTCAGAAATAATAACTGGTATGCCACAGGCAGAAGCTTCAATAACTGAAACCCCAAAACTTTCGCTGATGGATGGAAATACAGCTATATCAATCATATTATGATATGTGCTAATTTTATTATGTGGTATGTGCCCAGTGAAAATGGCTTTCCCTTGATTAATCAAATTCTTTGCTTGATTCTTTAATTTTTTCTCAAGTGAACCTCCTCCAACTATTAATAATCTTAACGGTAGATTTGGATATTTATTTTCTAATATAATGAAAGCCTTCACGAGATATTCTATTCCATAGTTATCTTCCAAACCTTTAACAGTGCCGATTACTAAATCACTTTCCTTAAAAACATTCCTGACTTTTTTTGGTTTAAAGATATCTGTATCTACACCAAAAGGGATTATATTAATTTTCTTTTTAGTGTATAAACTAGTTTCCTTCGCCATTATCTTGCTTGTGGAAAATAGCATATCAGGTTTAGACAATATATATTGCAACAGCAATTTATGTAATATAGTTTTTTGCGGGAAATCGAATACATCATTTCCCCAAACAGAAAGAAAAAATGGATGAAACTGACATAGGGCTCCTAATAATCCATAACTTGAGGCATAATGCGAATGTAGTATATCTGGTTTGAATTTTTTTAATACTTTTTTCAAAGATGGATATGCAGTCAGATAGAAAGATTTGAATAGATGTCCATCAGCCCGGTTTTTAATAATTTTCGGAGTTTTATAAATTTCTATATTAATTTCGCGGTTGTATAATTCATAATTATAATCAGATAACCCGAATAATAATATTTCAACCCCTGACTTAGATAAAGAATTTACCCATTTAATTGTGTGTGAAGGTATAGGATCAGCTAGAAATAAAATTTTCATTAAAAATTAGAGTTTGATTGATTAATAACTATTTAAAATAATATTTTTAGAAAATCATTAAAATTATTACCCACTGTAAACACCTTCATACAAGCTTTTATTTTTGGCCTTGAATTTCCAAATCTTCAAGAAAAGATTTTATGGATGCAAAAACCTCATTTACTTGTAAAAGGTTAAGACACTCAAATGAAAAACATCCATTTTTCCCTCCATATGTATAACATAATCTTTCATTCCCTTGTGGTGAACATTTTATTTTATGGATAATAAATCGATGACCATTTCCTCTGGGCAGGTGAAATAAAGGATTAGTTGGCCCATAAATTGTGAATGTGGGTTTTCCCATAATTGCAGCTATCTGTATCGGGCCAGTATCATTTGAAATTAATAAACTACATTTATTTATTTCTTGCATAAGATCATTTGTAGATCTAGTTAATATTATAGTAATTCCCTGACTATCCAAATATTTAATTCTACTCTTATTAAGAGATCCTTCCTGAATCAAAAAAGCACATTTATGAACATTATTTAACTTTAAACATAACTCAATATATTTATTAAAATTCCATTCCTTTGAATTCCATCCGGCAAAGGGATGAATTAAAATATGATATGACTTATCATATTTAGCCTTAATTTCAAATTTATAACTATTTTCATTGGATTTGATGCCAACTGCTTTCAAATAAATATCAGAACTATATTTCACATTTTCAATCGTATTATATTTAGAATATATGGACCGGAATATGTCTCGGTTAGTTCCTATAATTTGAGAAGAACTCGAGTTAAATATCAGCGATGCAGAGGTCATAACACCAGTAATATCATACAATATAGCTGGTTCTAATTTTCTTAACTTTTTCCTTGCGCCCGATTTTGCTATCCTATCATTTAGAAAAAAATTTCCTCTATTTAATGTTTCAACTTCGACTCTAAAAAATTTTTCATATAAATCTTTACTTGAATCATAACAAAGAATAATAATTTTTCTATTTGGATTTCTTCGAACTATTTCTTCTACCACTGGAAAGGTAAAAACAGTGTCTCCAAGTTTATGCAAGGATATAATAACCAAATTAGTTTGATTTGAACTTCCTATCTGGGATATTCTTCTTATAATTTTTAGTATAAAATTTGATACAAAACTAATAATAGTTTTTAAAAAAGGCAGATTATCTAGATGTTCTGAAAAACCCAATTTTTAAACCTTTAGTTTTCGTGAAAACAATATTTTTCTAATAAGTGCTTTCGTTTTATAATAATTACTATTTTTATATGATTCCCATTTGTTCGAATATTCAGAGAATATTTTTTCATTTGAGATTATAGATAGTGCTTTTAATTGGTTAATCATAATATTATGATATGTAAATGATGAAGTATAAGATTTGGGGTAATCAAAAAGATAATAACTTGACCAGTATTTTATATCATAATATGGTAGAATTTTTGTTAACGAATCAATACCATTCTCAAATAGTTCTTTTGCAAGGGAATTTTTAGTACTTAAATAATAGTCATATAGACCAAATAAAGAAAATATAAAACCATTTAATACTGCAACGGTACGTATAGGAGAAGGATATTCTTCATAAACAGGAATATTTTTAAATAGATTTACTAATCCACCTGATTTTACTTGCAAAGTAAATGGAATTATTGCTTTATCACAAGCTTTAATGAAATCTATATTACTTGTTAATTTATATGCACGGGTCAAAACAGAAATTGCCTCACCTTGAGCTAAAGCTGAAAACCAAGGTTGATATAAGCCATATTCTTTAATGCTATAATCAATATACCAAACAAGACCTTTTTTTGTCTCCGATCCGGATTTTAACAACCAGTCTGCCTGAATAAGGAATTGTGTTTCGGCTGTTTTATTCGAATAATTTGATTTAAATAGTAATTCAAACAAAGCAAAAGCGTATTGGCATATTACTATCGGATGGTAGATTGCTCGTTTATCAGGAAATTCATAAATGGGAATTCCTTTCCCGTCAAATTTCCCAGGGTAATAGTATTTGCTTGAAAAGTCCAGATAATATTTACCCAGTTCATCTGGCTTGGAATCAATAGCGCAAGGTGTTATTGTATGCCAGTATGTAGCATACTCCGGCAAATAAAATACCAGAATCTTATTAAGAAAGTGACTAAAAAATCTAATTTCTGTATGTTTTTTCTTTATTTGCACATAAATCCAAATGAATTGTGTTTTTTCCTAAAATTTAATAACTTTAATAAAAGTAAATAAAAAATATTAAACTATAATTAATAATATTTTCGTTTAAATTTTATTGAGTTTTCTAAAATTCAGCTGCATGGTCAGCCTTAATAAGGTGGTTACCTTTTAATCTATTATAGATAAAAAATAATATTATAGTTGATAAACCAAAAGGCAGATCTCTTGTTATATATCCATAACTCATTATACCGTCAACTTCAAAAAATGCTCTAATAAAAATCCCCAATCCAATTGAAGTCATGGCTGTAGAAATCAAATAATAGTCATAATCTTTCTCTTGTGATATTTTAATTGCCATAAATCCTATATAAAAATAAATAATAAATATCAGAAAGGAAGAAAGTAATCCCATTAACCCATTTTCAGCAGTAAAAAATAGAAAAAAATTATGAGGATGCGGTTTCATCACCGATGCCATTTTAAATAAATAATCAGCTGAAGAGGGTAAATAATTGAAAAAATGATTTACAAATAAATCAGGCCCCACTCCGAAGATAGGGTAATCTTTTATCACTGCAATTCCTGAATCCCAGAAATACTCTCTTTCTCCCAAAGTTTCTAATCTTGTAAATATCGACAGAAATTCCTGCACAGGAGGGAGCAATAATAATACAACACTGAGAATTAGGACAAAAATAGATATTTTGAAAAACAATTTTCTTCTATGCACTAATAATATAAATGATACGCTTAATATGGTTGAAATAACTGACGCTCTGGAATTTATAATAACAAGAATAATAATATTATTTATTAACATTGCCCATAATAAGAATAAATTTCCGACCTTATGTTTGTTAATTAATATTGATATAAGCATAGTAGTAGTTATAAATACAAGTAAGCCCACATAATTAGGGTTTCCATATTCGCCAGCATATCTTGCTAATTGACCTACGGCAAGAAAAATAACTAATCCAGATTGAAAAAGGTCATAATAAATACTCAGTGATACTATAAATGATGCAGCAATTAATGAATAATAGAAATAATAAATAGTACTTTTAGCCGTTATATTTGAATAAAAAATATAACATACAAAATAAAATATTATGGACCTGACAAGTGCTATTAGACTTATAACATGCATACCAGATGCAATAGTTGAAATAATAAGAGTAATAATAATCATTCCTCCCAGGTATTTGACTTCAATAGGTAGGGACGGATATTCTGAAAATTTAAATCCATACTCACGTATAAAAAAATAGAATAAGACTGAAATTGATAAAATATTAAGAATAGCCCTAAAACCAGTGATATCCGGGTTTATGGCAGTTAAAAGAATTATTATTATTATTCCAAATAAAAAAGATTTCCCTATATTATAAACCAGAACACCAGCTATCAGCATTGCTATACCATACAGGATATAATTCTGAATTAGGCAGACGAATACTGCAATGATTAAAGAAAATATAATAATTATTGTATTTCCAGGGAAAGTAGTGAGGGTTAATTGATTTATTTTGCTAATTTTGTTGGAAGGCTCCACAATAATTTTACTTCCCATTATTTTTTTGCTGAACAAGTAAAATCCTGTGTTAATACTTTATCCACTCCTCCCGTCTCCACTAGCCTGATAAAATTGTAAATCAATCTAATAATTTTCCATAATATCAATCTGATAAAACCAGTTAAATTTTTTGCAATAGGTCCAGTCTCCCAAAAATTAATCTCACTAAATCCCACCATTTTTAATAATTGGAACAAAGAATCGGGGGTCAGTATTGTCAAATGAGTGAAGTCTCCATATATGATCTTCTGGGAAGCAATTCCCTCTCCATTTGGTGTACGAATTATTACCATGCCTGATTCTTTCAAAGAATGATAAATTTTAACAACAAGATTGTATAGTTCTTCTTTATTAAAATGCTCTATAAAGTCAAAGGCAATAATAATATCATATTTATTTTTATTGTCTTTCAGGTAATCAAATACATTTTCAGTCCTTACATTGAGCCCCTTTGATTTTGCTTTTTCAATTTGCTCCTCAGAAATATCAATCCCAATTAAATTGCAATATCCTTCATTATTTAAAAATTCAAGTATATATCCAGGACCGCAACCTATTTCAAGAATCTCTGCTTTTTTGCCATAATTTAATAATAAAGGTATTATTTTTTTTTTGTATTTTATCCAATCTGATTTAATAATATCAGGGTCCGAACTTATATAATATTTTTTAAATTTTGTAACATAATTTTTATATAATTGATCTCTAAAATCAGGCATATTATTAATTTTTAAGTGAGGGTAATATATTTTTTAAGTGACCTACTGGAAAATAATCAATAACAACTAAATTATTATAATTTACAACTACAAAAAGAGAGATTTTTAATATTTCTTTTAAATGAACTGGTATAGATAGAACCTTTGAAACTATTTCAACTACAGTAATACTTACAAGCCCATTGAACATCAAAAATAATAATATTAAATAGATGTTATATAATTTCTTGATATGTAATTTTCTAGAAACTACAAATAGGCTTACGACAAATAGAAAGAAATATGTAATCGACGTACTTAAAGCTAATCCATTTTGACTTAGGGTATTTACAAGAGTATAATTCATTATAATTTTAATAATACAACTGGAAATTGTAATTACCAATAAGATCTTTAACATACCGGAACTGTAAAATAATTTGTTAACAACCCCATAAATAGAAAATATGAATAAACTGATGGATAAATAACTCAGTGCATGACTTGTTATAATACTATCCTCAATTCCAAATTGCCCACGTTCGTATAAAATTGTTATTATGAAGTTATTATAAAAAATAAAAACAAATGTTACAGGTATAAATATAATTAGACATAATTTCAGATTTTTCAATAGAAATATTTCAAGTTCTTTATATGATTTGTTTGTATAAAGTTCTGTTAATCTTGGAAATATAACAGTATAAATAGATATAGCGACTATTGATATCGGTAAAAGAAATATATTTAATGCATAATTTAATGCAGCAATTCCACCTTTGTTAACTACATTAAAGAAATAACGATCTGCTATTAAAAAAAGTTGCCCAATTGATTCTATCAGAATAACAATTATTAAACTGCTTGAAATTGATATTAAATTTTTCTTAAAGTACTTTAAATCTTGCAATCTAAATGATTTAACATTTGCTCTATTTATCAAATATATGAGTTGAATAAGAGCCCCGGCATTATAACTTAATGGTATAATTAATATTCCATATTTTAAATGGAAAATGGGGACCAATATCAAAATGCATAGATTTAAGAATAATTGTGAAACTGCAGGTATTATGAATATAAGTTTTTGTTGAAAATAAGCAGATAATATCGATATAACGCTATATATAGGAATCGACACAAGATAGATCGAAAAAATCAATACTGCCCGTTCTTTGATTAAACTATTTGAATTTGACAGATATAATCCGATAACCTGATTTTTTAATAAATAAAGGATTAAGGCTAATATTGTTCCCACGATAAAAAAAATCAGTATGTTCAAATTTAAAAACAAGGTTTCTTTAGTTTCATCAGATTTAAGAAACTTATTTGATATCGGAATGAAATAATTTTGTCCAAGATATAGTAGAATGGTACTTAATGTTAAGGGTAAGACCGAACTTACAAGCAATAGATCATAATCTTGTCCAAGCCCGAATATACCGGCAAAAAGCATTTCTCGTACAAATCCCAACCCCTTCGAAAACAAATTAATTAATGTGATGATTATTGAAACACCGGCAATTGACAAAGTTTTTTTTGTAGTCACTTCAATTGCTATTTTTTTCCAGATATAATTCAAAATACACTTCTTTCTTAATAAGTGCCGCCAGTAAATATATCGGGAGAAAGGAAAGAGTTGTATAAAAACCAACCGATAATAACGGATATTTTAGAAATTCCAAATGGCATGCAAAATTTTTTTTTATAATAACCCTGAGTTTCACTTTTTCAACTATATAATCAAGTGAATAAGAGTTGAATCCTCCGATATGATAAGGAGTTTTAAATGGCATTAACTTTTCGGAGATTGTTTTTTTGCCACTTAATTTAAAGAAAAACTTACGGTAAACATTCAACAGAGAATCCTCATTTGGTACCCCGACATAAAGAATACTCCCAACTTTCATTATTCTTTTTATTTCAAGCAAATATTCCAAGGGATTTTGCACATGCTCCAGAACAGAATCAAGATAAACTATATCAAAAAAATTGTCTGGGAAAGAAGCATCAAATAACTCTGCTTTTATGAAATGATTATTAATTTTTTTAATTTCTTCATTTCTGTGATCATATATATCTTGCCCATAAATAATCCACCCTCGATTATATGCTTCTAAAAGAGAATAACCTTCTCCACAGCCAACATCAAGAAATGTTTTTATTATATTTGTTGAATGCTTTTGTAATTTATCAAACCTTTCTATTCTATCCTTCTCTCTACGTTTCAAATGCCACTTTGTCATTTTAGAAAAGTAATCATTATTATATAAATATTCCCATTCCTTTTTTAAAAAGTTTATCGCAGGGTTAATGAAATAAAATTGACAGTTATTACATTGGACAATGGAATATTTTTCCTTGATTATTTTTTTTGCCTTTTCTCCAACATCGGGGAATCCAATTTCATGATAATTTGAGCATTTACAAAGAGGACAACAATTATTCATTAAGCCTTTTAAGAAGGAAATAATTATAAGATCGTTTTAAAATATTTTAAAGTAATATTTAATCCATCAGCTCGGTTAACTATTGGCCACCAATTTAAAATTGATTTCGCTTTATCTATATTGGGCTGACGAACCTTCGGATCATCTTCCGGGATTGTCTGGTATGCTATTTTACTTTTTGTACCAGTTAATTTTATAACTTCCTCGGCAAATCCCTTAATAGTAATCTCATCTGGATTACCAATATTTACAGGATTTATTTCATTTGACATCAATAATTTGAAAATACCATTCACTAAATCACTTACAAAACAAAAACTCCTTGTTTGTGAACCATCTCCAAAAACCGTAACATCCTCTCCCCTCAAAGATTGACTAATAAAAGTAGGTAATGCCCTCCCATCATCCAAACGCATTCTTGGGCCATATGTATTAAATATTCTAGCTATTCGCGTATCCACCCCATGATATCTATGATAAGCCATTGTAATTGCTTCTGCAAATCTTTTAGCTTCATCATAAACTCCTCGAGGACCAATAGGGTTAACATTACCCCAATATTCTTCACTCTGAGGTTGAATTTCCGGATCACCATAGACCTCAGAGGTTGAAGCAAGCAAAAATCTTGCTTTTTTTTCTTTAGCAAGTCCTAATACTTTGTGAGTTCCAAGAGATCCAACTTTTAATGTTTGAATAGGGTACTTCAAATAATCTATTGGACTTGCAGGCGAAGCAAAATGTAATATATATTCTATTCTTCCGGGTAAATGAATATAGTTAGTAACATCATGTTTTTCAAAAAGGAAATCTTCATTGCCAAAAAGATGGGAAATATTATTAGTGTTCCCAGTCAATAAATTATCTATGCAAATTACTTTAAGACCTTCATTTATCAATCTGTCACAGAGATGAGAGCCTAAAAATCCAGCCCCTCCTGTTACTACTGCAGTTGGTTTATACATTTATTTTTAGTTTTTTTTGCTCTGAATAAATAAATACCATACAAATAAATGCAAACACAAATACCCCTCCCAATACAGTTGAAAATATAATCCTTGGACTTGCAGGTTTTTGAGGGGGGATCGCAGCATCAAGAATATCGATAGTAGAAATGTCCTTGTTCTCCTGAATTTTCTCCTTATAGTATTGCTGCTGTAAGAGAAGATAAACTTCATTTTGTATCTTTACTTCACGCAATAAAGAAGCCAGTTCTTTGCCAAGTTGAGGAACTTCCTTAAATGATACTAAATAGTCCTGACTACCGAGTTCCATTTTATTATACTGTTCTCTCAACTGTTCCAGTTTACTTTTAAGTGTAATTAATGTGCGGTTATCCTCTTTTAAATTAGACTGTACCATACCAAGTTCAATTTCTGTAGTGACAATTTCGGCTTTAATTTTTGCAGCTGCTTCAATTGCTGATTTAACCTGATCCGGCAAAGAAAATGTTTTATTCGATTTCTGAAACACCATTAATTGTGTTTCTACTGAATCCAGTAATCCTTTAGTAATTATTATCTGTCCTTCAATATATTCCCTAGCCTGTTTGGCTTTAGAAGTTAATTTATTTCTATTTATCAAGTCGAGAGCCTCAATAAAAGAATTCGATATATCTGCAGACAATTGTCTCACATTCCTTCGTTCATCTGTAAAAATTGGGAACAAATGAGTGGATACATTTACATCTAATTTTAATAAACCTTCCTTGGAAATTTCAATATTCAAATTGCTACTTAATTTTTTAACAGCTTCGAACATATCATCAGAGCCATAGAATGCTATCAGATTATGCTTTTTAATTACATACTCGGCTGCACTTCTGCTTTTTAATATTTCGGCAAATAATTGTGAACTGCCACCATTTATTCCCCCCGTTATAAAATTAGATATATCCATATTCGCTCCCAGCAAACTGCTTAATCCTCCCATCTGGGAATTTTTTTCAGGAGGTAAGACTGTTATAGGGGCTTCATAGCTTACTGGGTAAACGAAGAATAGGATTAAAAATATCAGAACAAATGATAATCCAGTTATTTTAATAATTATACTCTTACGGAATAAAATTACATTTATTATCTGATGATAGTTCATAATATTATTTCCTCGTTGCAATAATAATAGCAACTGAAGCCGCAACTACAGCAGCAAGTTGACCAACAATTGTTAATGAGGTAGTGAACACATCCCAAAATTTAGGCGGTTGTGGTTTTTCAGGAATCCATATAGCATCCCCGGGTTTAAGACTGTCGGATATTTCAGCATCCACCCATTCACCCGTATTGGATCTAATTATCCTAACATCCCCTTTTTTAGCACGCCATCCAAATCCACCGGCAAGATTTATATAATCCAAATAATTCAGCCCCTGTTCATATATTAGATTTCCAGCATTAACAACCTGACCAAGCATGATAATATAATTCTTGGCTTCCGGTACAGAGATTACATCCCCTCTTTTTAAAACAACATTTTCTGAAATATCGTGCAATTTAAATAACTTATAAAAGTCAACAGTAACCCTGCCCTTTCTTTGTCTTGATTTAGCCTTTAAATAATCATATTCATCATCAGACATATCAACACGAGGGATCATCTTAAGCCTTTCATATTCAGGATCTGTTTCAACTGTTCCCATAGTACGAGTTAGCCAGGCTTCTGTTAATGAAGCTTCTTTTTTAAACCCACCAGCTTCCTTAATTATATCCAGAAGAGTTGTCTGATCTTCAATAATTTTATAAAAACCAGGATACATCACATAACCATTTATTGAAACATACCTATCGACATAATATTCAGGGATTTCCCTTACGACAACCTGATCCTGTTTTGCTAAAATCAGATTACCTTGGTTTAATTCATCATACGAATAGTATCGGCTTACCTGATTTTTCCCATTAGAGTCAAAGCTGATTATTTCAATTGTATCCTTCCTCGCTAAATTTAATAACCCGCCAGCCAGCTCAATTAATTCACCGACAGTTTCATTTTCCTTGAATTCATATGATCCGGGATACTTTACCAATCCACTTATGAAAACCAGCCTATCAACCTTGTCAATAATTATTATATCTCCTTCATTCAACATCGGATTGCTTTTTCTGTCCCCAAATCGCAAAAATTTAATTAGGTCATACGTAGAAGTTTCATTATCCTTACTAATAATCTTTATGTTTCTATAATTTGATGTAGGGTTAAGACCGGAGGAATTGGCCACCAGATCCATTAAACGGGCATTTCCCGGAAGTATATATGAAGCAGGCTTTTTTACATCTCCAAGTAAGTTCACTTTGATTTTTCTGAAATCAACGAGAGAAATAAAAATTTCTACATTTTTATAATATCTATTTATTGCTCTTATTATTTTTTCCTTACCAAATTTAAGAGATGTTTTTCTTAAATCAATCCCACCTACTTTGGGAATATAGAGAAAGCCTTCCTGGTTAATAGTAACATTCAAAGCTATTTCTTCAATCCCACCTATACTGATAAATAATTTATCGCCAGGACCAACGATATATTCCTCCGGATCAATGTTCCCTTCAGTAGCGGTTAAAGAATTATTAAAATTGTAAATTGAATCGGATAAATTGGTAATAGTTCTTTCCTTATAGCTTGGGAAAACCTGTCCATAAGTAATTAAATTAGTGAGGGTAAAGATAGAAATTAATAATAGTAATTTTTTCAATATTTGACTTTTAATGTTACTTTTTTCAATGTAAAGATGCTTACAATAAATCCAATAAAAGGACCCAATAGTATAACCCCTATGAAATAATATTCATTCCTTAAATTAAATATTTTAAGCAGATTAATATACTTATCTATATAAGTTATATACAAGAGAAATATAAATATCGATATCAAACTAGCGATAAATCCTATTAATATTCCATTCAAAATAATGGGAATTTTAATCGTAGATAATTTAGCACCTACAAATTTAATTGTTTCAATCTCTTCCATTTTTATACTTGTTAGCAGTTTAACAGTGCTATATACAATATAAACCGATACTAAAAACAAAATGGTTGTAACAATAAAAAGATATTTCTTAAATGTTGTAAGATATGTCAGCATCTTTTTTACATATTCCTGCTGGAAAACTACCTCATCCACACCATCTAATTTCGAAAGAGCAGGAATTATTTTATTCAGAGAATCCGGTTCAACAAATGTTTCTTTCAGGGTTAATGAAAATGAAGCAGGTAGGGGATTATAATCCAGTATCCTTCTGAAATCTTCTCCAGTTTCTTTTATAAATTTTTCAGATGCTTCTTCTTTACTTACATATCTAACAGTGTTTATAAAATTCTTCTTCTTTATCCCATTTTCCAGTGCAACAGATTGTTCTCTATTAATGCTTTCCTTCAGAAAAATATTAATGGTAATATTATTCTTCAAATCATGTTGAAAGTCGGCAGATATCTGAATTGTCATGGCCGACCCAATAATCAGAAGCATGGCAATTACCATAGATGTTAATGATAGGAAAAAAGAAGATTTTGACCTCTTAATAGATCTAAAAGTTTCTCTTAAATAATAACTAATCATAATAAATTAAAAATTGGATTCGTCTGTCCATTTGGTTATCTGCCATTTAGAATCTGTCGATGCCCTACTTAGTAATAGATTCACTCTTCCGTCAAGTCTGATCACATCCGTGGGATTAAATGTAATGGTTAGATTAAAACTTCTTACAATATTTGCACTAAGACTATCCTCTACCGACAATACAATATTGTTCCATATGAGATCCAACTGTTGAGCATTCTCAAAAAGTCCGTTAGTTGTTTTCATATCTTCGTCTCTTCCCCATGAGACATCAAAGCCCTGGTCATAGTCCCTATATATAAATATAAAATCAGCGGTAAGTAAATTCCCATATATTGATGTATCTTTTACAGCATATGCATATTGAAAATTCTGGAAAACACCATCAATTGTTTTCTGATCGGAAATAATTGAGCTAGTGCTGCCATCGGATATATCAAATGACGGAGCAAAGGGATTCTTGCATCCTACTAATATTAATGTCACAATTAGTGAAAATAATATTTTAATACAACCTCCCCTTTAACTCACTCCAACTGGGATATTGAGTACTTTTTATATCCTGCCATAGATATACCGTCCATACTAGTCTAGAATCCCTAACCATACTGAATTTCAAATCTCCCTCATACAAGGATGGAATACTTGCATCAAAAAAAGGTATGTTCAATGTATACGATGCTGAATAAATTAAACTATCTCCTACCTGACTTGAGCTCGGGTTGTTAATTACTAAAGTTGCCTGTAACCCAGTTGGAATTTTTCCGATAAGATTATTAAAATATAATGATTCGTTCTTTTTATCCCATGGAGAAGAAGGAAATAGTGGAATAGCTTCTATTGAAGGCAGGAATAAAAACTGCTTTCCTGAAAAGGAGGTATCTGAAAAACACGAAAGATAATTCTGTAAGTTTAAATCATTCAAAGAATTAATCAAGTTTTGTATTAATAAATCAGGAGTAACGGCTAACTGGTAATTTGATCTGGATTGGTCCGGTTGTTGGGCATCCCTAGTCTGAAAAAGATCACATCCTCCCATTAATAATAAAAAAAATATTAGAGCAAAATATTTCATTTTTGAGCTATAATAATTATTCTTGGCGAAGTTGTTTCTTTAAAATCATGCCCTGAAAAATCTCCAAAAGTTTTCTTAATGGCAAGACCATTATCTTGAATTGATTTATATAATTCCTCCTGCCGATATAACTTAACTGATTCATAAAATGTTTTAACTGTACCATTATAATGAATAATTATATCTTTAATTACTCTGTCCCCTTCAATTCTTCTCTTCTGTATTATTTTTTCAAGTTGCTTATCTTCCCTGGATTCTCTAACCAGATTATTCTCGATAAAACTGCTATTTAGAAAATCAAATACAAAAAACCCGCCAGGTATCAACAGATCTGATGCAGTTTTGAATATAGCAAAATTATCTTCGTCATTATCAAAAAAACCAAAACTTGTAAATAAGTTTACAACCAGATCATATTTTTCTTTTAACCGGATATGCCTTAAATCAGCTTTTATGAATTTAATGTCTAATTTCTCTTTATCTGCTGCCAATATTGCAACTTTTAATAGATTATCGCTTAAGTCTACTCCTGTAACGTCAAAACCTTTACTTGCAAAAAGCAAAGAATGTCTGCCTGATCCGCATGCAAGATCTAATACTTTTCCATTTTGAGGGATTTGAATATTAGAGATAATAAGTTCAAATAATCTTTTAGCGTCAGCTTCGTTTCTATGTTGGTAAACATCAAGATATTCTTTTGAATTGAACCAATCCTCAAACCATTCAGTCATTACAATAAATTCCTGCTTAACATCGCCCTTCCTATGGTTGCCTCATCAGCAAATTCAAGGTCACCTCCAATCGGTAGTCCCCTTGCAATCCTGGTTACTTTCGAAACTAATGGTTTGATTAATCTTGCAAGATATAAAGATGTAGTCTCTCCTTCAGTATCAGCATTTAAAGCTAAAATAACCTCATTTATCGTCTCATATTCAAACCTCCTGATAAGCTCCTTTATCCTCAGGTCTTCAGGACCAACTCCCGATAAAGGCGATAAAATGCCCCCTATTACATGGTAAAGTCCGTTAAATTCATTTGTCTTCTCAATGGCTATTACATCACTGGCTTCCTCAACAACACACAATATCCCTTGATCCCGCTTTGGATTCTGACAAATTTCACATAAATCATCAACCGCAAGATTATAGCACTTTGAACAAAAATGAATCTTTGTTTTAAGCTCCAATAAGGCATTAACTAATTTCTGTACATCCTCATCGTTTGTTTTAAGCATAAATAATGCAAGTCTCTGTGCGGTCTTTCTCCCGATACCAGGAAGTTTACTTAATTCCTCAATTGCTTTTAATAAAGGTTCGGCTATTTGCAAATTAAAATCCTGGAATATTTAGTCCGGGAGGTATCATTCCCTTAGTTACCTTCCCCAGTTCTTCCTCTGCTACCTTATTAGCTGATTGTAAGGCTTTATTTACCGCTGCAACAACAAGATCTTCAAGAATATCTTTTTCCTCTGTCTTTATTACCAAGGGGTCAATTTCTACGGATACAAGCTCTTTATGACCATTAACGGTTGCTTTTATCATTCCACCACCTGCTTCTTCTGTAACTGTAATATTTACAAGCTCTTCCTGCACTTTCTGCATCTCTGCCTGCATTTTTTGTACCTGTTTAAGCATACCTTGCATCCCGCCTTTCATTAAATTCTCCTTAATAATTTATAAATAGATTATTTTAATTTTGGTTCAAATATAATATATTGATAAGACTTTATACATTTAATTTTTAAATTTAACATTATGAGTAACATATTTTGGGGTTAAAATTTAACAACAATAAAACTATTATCGAAGATTTACTTAAAAAAGATAACCATGACGCTGATCATACTTATCAGACCGTTGATTATCAGGATTATATACTCGACCCGAATAACAATAAAATCAAAAGTAAAAACCTCGGTGAAAAATTTGCTTACATAAATTCATATTTCCTCGATTATCTAAAAGAATACCATATACCTACTTCCTTCCTTAAACTGGAAAATAAAACTCATCTCAAATACATCAAATATGATAAATTCCCATTTTCAATTAGAATTCTTAACATAATTGATAAAAGGACTTCAAAAATATTCAACAAAAAGGAAAATGAGAATCTCCTTCTTCCGGTATTTGAACTTCACTACGGAAATGGAAAGGATTCCTTAATTTCTGAAAGTCACTTAATTACCTTTGATTTATGCAATATCGAGGACTCTAAAGTAATTAATAGGATGTGCTCAAAAATAAATGCCGTCCTTAAATCATTCTTTGAAAGAAGAAATTCGCTCCTTGCAGAGGTTACCTGCTATTTCGGAAAATCAGAAGATAAATTATTCCTTGTGGATGATTTTACTCCTGTCAGCCTAAAGGTCATTCCGCTTAATAAAAATGATAATTATATCGACCCTTACAAATTCGGAACATCCGCTGAAATCAGGCAATACACTGATCACTTGTTTAATTTGATGAGTACCTAGATGTTTACAAAATATGGGTACACTACCATTGGAATAGTAGCCGCTATTTCAATTATTATCTTTATTATAGCTCTTAATCAGAATAATAACATTATAAAATTATCCCTCATTATTCTCTCCCTCGTTCTTCTTATATTTACCCTCAACTTCTTCCGTGACCCTGAAAGAAAATCTCCCGGTAAAGATAATGTCGTGGTCTCTCCGGCAGATGGTACTGTCCTTTTTGTAAAAGAAGTGGATGATAATAAATATATAAAAGCAAAAGCCAAACAGATTTCAATTTTTATGTCCCCTTTTAATGTGCATGTTAATAGAATACCAATCGACGGCAAAGTGGAATATCTTAAATATTATAAGGGAAAATATATAGCTGCTTTCGAGGATAAAGCTTCTGATGTAAATGAAAGATCCGAATTCGGTATAAATAGTAAAATTGGCAAAGTCTTCTTTACTCAGGTTGCAGGTTTTGTAGCCAGAAGAATTGTATATGAGATCAAAGAAGGAGATTCTGTCCATCAGGGTGAACGCTTTGGCATGATTAAATTCGGCAGCAGGGTCGATGTAATTGTCCCTTTTAATTGGAATGAAAAAGTGAAAAAGGATGATAAAGTAACTGCCGGCGAAACAATACTTTTTGAAATTAATAAATGAATCGTTTAAGGATTACTCCCTCTATAATACCCAACATGTTTACTGCAATGAACATGTTCTGCGGTTTTCTTTCTATTATAAATGCTGCCTCGGGAGAATATATATATGCCTGCTGGCTTATACTTATTGCCGCCTTATTTGATATGCTCGATGGAACTATGGCACGGCTCACAAACTCTTCCAGCGCCCTTGGCGTCCAGCTTGATTCATTATCTGATTTGGTCAGCTTCGGAGTGGCTCCCTCTTTTTTAATCTACAAGACTTATCTTATTCAGTATAACGCTATGGGAATCATTATCAGTTCCTTTCTTATGATTGCCGGTGGTCTTCGTCTCGCAAGATTTAATGTACAACTTGTAGGATTTACTAAATCTTACTTCACCGGACTCCCAATCCCTTCAGCGGCTATTGCTGTCGCTACTTTTATTATTGCTTTTTATACAAAAAGTGTCGGTTTTAACCCCGCTGTAATTAACTATATAATACCAATTGTATTTATTCTTTCATATTTAATGGTTAGTAATATTAAGTACGATACCTTCCCTAAGTTTACCAAAAAGGGATTAAAAGATAAACCATATTTATATGTATCCCCGCTCATACTTGTCCTGATTATTATATTTATCCCGCTTAAAAGGATACTCTTTCTTATCTTTGTTTTGATTATTCTATTTGGTATTTTTCGACATATATACAATTCATTTTCAAAGATAAAATTAAAATAGTCTTCTCTTATTCGAATAGAGTTTTTAATCTTAGTTTCGATTTGGTTTCATCAATTGTTTAATAATAGATTTTAAAGGAATATTATGTTTGAAGATTTAGGTGTTGGTAAAATACTCCTCATTCTACTTGTGTTCATGGTATTGTTTGGAGCTAAAAAATTACCGGATCTTGCTAAAGGATTAGGCAAAGGAATAAGAGATTTCAAAAAAGCTTTGAAAGAAGATGATGATGATAAACCATCAGATAAAGAGAATAAATCGGATAAATAATAAGGAAATAATAAGATGTTTGAGAATGTTGGAATGGGTGAGCTGTTAGTAATATTAATTGTTGTCCTGCTTCTTTTCGGATCAAAGAAAATCCCCGAAATAGCTCAGGGTCTCGGCAAAGGTATACGCGAGTTCAAAAAGTCTATTAAAGAAGTAGAGGAACAGATTACTACCCCGGCTAAAGAAATTACTGATTTGAAAAAATCTGTTAAAGATGCGGGGGAACATATCATAAATCCCGAAACTGAAAAAACTGATAAAGATAAAACGGATTCCGGTAAAACTAATTCCTGATATTCAACAACACTCTAAGGATCTTTTTGCTCCAATATCATAGCATCTCTGAAAAGAAAATCAAAATCAGATCAGGGGAAATAAATTTAAAAGAGAATGTTACCGCCTTCCTTAATAAGATCAATGACCAAAAAGATCTTAATGCATTTAATTTCGTCTTTGAAGATGATTCCCTAAAACAAGCCGCAAGTGTCGAAGATAAGATAAAAAATGGAACTTCCGGCAGGCTCGCAGGAATGGTTATTGCAATTAAAGATGTCCTCTCAATTAAGAATAAACCCCTAACCTGCTCCTCAAATATATTACGCGGTTTCACGTCCGTATATACTGCAACTGCAGTCCAAAAGTTGCTCGATGAAGATGCTGTAATTATCGGCAAGACTAACTGCGATGAGTTTGCAATGGGTTCTTCTAATGAAAACTCCGCCTTCGGAAATGTCCTTAATCCGGTTAATAAGTCAAGAGTGCCCGGAGGTTCAAGCGGTGGCTCCGCAGCAGCCGTATCAGCCCGCCTGTGCGACGTTGCCCTGGGTTCCGATACCGGAGGCTCAATACGTCAGCCGGCCTCATTCTGCGGCATTTATGGCATAAAACCAACCTATGGCAGGGTGTCACGGTATGGACTCACCGCCTTCGCCTCCTCCTTTGATTCTATCGGCTGTTTCGCAAACTCCGTTGAGGATATGGCAGCCGTTATGGAAGTTATGTCGGGTAAGGACGAATTAGACACTACCTCTTCTTATCTGGATGTTCCTCCCTACACCTCAGAGCTGAATGATAACAATAAAAAATTCACTATTGGAATTGCGGAAGAATATTTCGGTCAGGGACTCTCTCCTGAAATTAAAAATGCCGTCGGTAAACTTCTTAACCACCTTAAACAAAATGGTTACGAAACAATCAACATTACTCTGCCCCATTCCAAATATACTATCGCTACATATTACATCTTAACCACAGCAGAAGCCTCATCGAACCTTGCACGCTACGATGGCGCTCATTACGGCTACCGTTCGGATAATTCCTCCACTCTTATCGATATGTATAAAAATTCCCGCACCGAAGCTTTCGGTACAGAAGTCAAAAGAAGGATCATGCTCGGTACCTATGTCCTCTCCGCCGGATACTACGATGCTTATTACCGTAAAGCCCAGAAAGTGCGCCGGCTAATAAAAACCGACTTTGATAACGCATTCAAAAAAGTGGATCTGATACTTACCCCAACTTCACCTACTACTGCTTTCAAATTTGGTGAGAATGCACAAGACCCCCTCCAGATGTACCTTAACGATATTTACACTACCTCAGCTAACCTTGCCGGCATCCCGGGTATGAATGTTCCCATCGGAAATGATAGCCTGGGACTACCGATAGGTGCCCAGTTCCTAGCGGGGCAATTTAATGAATCCAAATTGTTCCAGATCGCAAAATTCATAGAAAGTACCTTTTAATTAAATAGTTCCGTTCCTTCTTTCCTGTAAAAGTTATATTTTTACCAGTAAATTTTCATAAGCATTGTAGGAAAACTGATGAGTATTTTAATCGATAAAAAAACGAGATTAGTTGTACAGGGAATTACCGGCAGTGAAGGTTCTTTTCATACCCAGCAAATGAAAGAATACGGCACTAATATAGTCGCAGGAGTAACCCCCGGAAAAGGCGGTACTCTCATTGAAGGTATAAATGTTTATAATACTGTTGAGGAAGCCGTACTTAAACAGAAAGCTAATACCTCTATCATCTTCGTACCTCCCTCTTTTGCCGCCGATGCAATACTCGAAGCTGCCAGTGCAGGTATCAAAGTTATTATCTGCATTACAGAAGGTATCCCGGTCAATGATATGCTCAGAGTCTATAATGTTCTAGCCGGAAAAGGAATTGTCCTCATCGGTCCAAATTGCCCGGGCGTAATATCCCCCGGTAAAGCAAAAGTCGGCATCATGCCGGGATTCATCCATAAGAAAGGAAACATCGGCGTCATATCCCGCAGCGGTACTCTTACTTATGAAGCTGTTAAACAATTAACGGATGTTAACCTGGGACAGTCAACATGCGTCGGCATAGGCGGCGATCCGATCATCGGCTCACGCTTCCTCGATATTATTAAATTGTTTAATGAAGATCCCGAAACCGAAGGTATCGTAATGATAGGTGAGATCGGTGGCTCCGCTGAAGAGGAAGCAGCAGAGTATATTAAAAAGAACGTAAATAAACCTGTCGTGGGATTCATCGCAGGAAGAACTGCCCCTCCGGGAAGAAGAATGGGACACGCTGGTGCCATAATCTCCGGCGGCAAAGGAACTGCAGATGAAAAAATGAAGGCTATGGTAAAAGCCGGTATTAAAGTAGTCGATAGCCCTGCCCTGATGGGTGCTGCCATGCTTAAAATCTTACAGGAAAAGAAATCAAAAATAAATCCTAAATCAATCTCAATATTAAAACCGCCTGCTAAACCGGAAAGGAGTGCTAAATCTAAACCTGCTCCGCGCGTTATCAAGGCAAAGAAAAAAACTAAGAAATAATAATTATCAAATCCGGGAGTCAAATTGGGTAACAGAACTTTAGCAATTATTAAACCTGACGCTGTAAAGAATAATTTAATCGGTCAGATCATTAAAGAGATAACCTCTGCCGGTTTCAAAATCAAAGCTATGAAAATGGTGCGGCTCAATAAAGATTCCGCCGGTGGATTCTATGAAGTCCATAAAGAACGTCCTTTCTATAACAGTCTCGTTGAATTCATGACCTCAGGTCCCTGTGTCCCCATTGCCCTCGAAAAAGATAATGCAGTTGCCGAATTCAGAAAACTCATCGGGGCGACCGATCCCGCCGAAGCAGCCGAAGGAACAATCCGGAAAATGTTCGCACAAAGCAAATCAGAAAATGTGGTCCATGGTTCCGATAGCGATGAAAATGCAGCTATTGAAATATCTCACTTCTTTTCCCGAAAAGAACTGCTGGAAAATTATCAATAAGAGACACTTTTTGTCCCTATATCCTAAGCGAAAGATGAAGCCGAGATGAACGAGAGATGAGCGACTCAGTACACCAATAGCTATTACCTATATAATTCTCAATATGAGAAAGTGTATACGATACTATACACTCCCTCGCTTCTAATAAATGTTCAAAATACCTGCCTTCATCTCCTCCAAATTTGTCCATAATTATTCCTTATTTGTTTCATCTCTATTCCTTATTTACTCCTTATTTGGTTCATATTTAAACGGCCTCAATTAAAATACGTTAAATAAATTTACTGGAACGGAGCAGCAGTGGTAAATACTGCATTTTCCTTATTTGGTTTGAATTTAGTTCATATTTAACGGCATCAAATATTCTACGTTAAAAAAATTCAGCGTAATGCAATGTCAGCGAGGAAAAATGTTTGAGCATAGCGAGTTTTTTCCGAGCAATGGAATGGAGCTGAATTTTTAGTAGAAGATTTGCAGCCATGTTTCTTTTGCTCCTTTTCTTGCGCCAAGAAAAGGAGAATAAAGATTGCAGCCATGTTTCTTTTCCCCCTTTTCTTTCGTAAGGAAAAGGGGACTATTATAATAAATGTGATTCATACTTCATTTTTATCCCTGCTTATCCTGTGTTAAGAATATTTCCCTTCTTACTTTTTATATTTATTATGCTAATGAAATTGGATGATAAAATAAATCCGGAGATTGTATGAATATAGGAATTTTGGGAACTGGTATGGTAGGCGAAACCTTGGGAACTAAACTGGATTCGCTTGGACATAGAGTAAAGATGGGCTCCCGTACTGCCAATAATGAAAAGGCTGCTGTATGGGTTAAGAAAAATGGAGATAATGCATCCCTGGGTACTTTCGCTGATGCCGCTAAGTTCGGTGAAATAATTATAAATTGTACTAAAGGTGAAGTATCCCTCTCCGCCCTTAAACTTGCTGGTGAAGATAACCTTAAAGGAAAAGTAATAATCGATGTCTCTAATCCTCTCGATTTTTCTAAAGGTATGCCCCCGACTCTCACAGTCAGTAATACCGATTCCATGGGTGAGCAGATTCAGAAAAACTATCCTACAGCTAAAGTAGTTAAGACTTTCAATACTATGTCTTGCCTTATTATGGTAAATCCCCGTTCCCTATCAGGTTCTCATGTTATCTTCCAGTGTGGTAATGATTCCGGCGCTAAGGATAAAGTCCGCGATCTTCTTAAATCATTCGGATGGAGTGATGATGAAATATTCGATCTTGGCGATATAACTGCTTCACGCGGATGTGAGATGGTGCTCCCACTGTGGCTTAGAATAATGGGAGCATTAAAGTCAGGAGCATTTAATTTTAATATTGTAAGATAGCTTGCTCCCGGCTATTCTTTTACATTCACTCCGCCATTAGCTATTAAATACCTTTTGATTTTCTGTGTAGTGGTTTTCTCAAATTCCCTCTCCCTTATATAATATTTCTTAATCTGTTTGTAACCTGTAAGCTGTTTATTCACATCTTTCACAACCTGTGAGATTATTTTCTTTATAAGTTCATCTGTAATCGTTTCATTATTCTTTGCACAATACTCTATAAATGCCTCAGCATCAATTACTATCTGGACTGCTATAATCTCATCATGCTTCTGATCTTTTTCCCCGTATACAAAACATTCATTTACAAAAGGACTTCTGTTAATTATATCCTCAATCTCCTCAGGAAAAACATTCTTCCCGTTATTGGCAATAATTACATTCTTCTTCCTTCCGCATATATGCAAAAATCCTTCCTCATCAAACCGACCAAGGTCTCCTGTCTTAAACCAACCATCTACAAATGAATCTTCTGTTAGTTTCGGATTCTTATAATAACCTATCATTACATTCTGTCCCTTTGCAAATATCTCTCCAACTCCCTCAGTATCTTTATTCTCAATCTTAATCTCAGCACAATCCAATGGAATTCCTGCCGCATCATCCCTATAATTCTCCCGTTGGTTCAATGCCAATATTGGAGATGTTTCTGTAAGCCCGTACCCCTGTAAAAATGTAAAGCCAAACTCTCTTAATCCTTTTGCTACAAGGGGATCGGGAGCAGCCCCCCCTGCTATAAATAACTTGATCGAGCCGCCAAACTTTTCATGCAGCTCATGAAATACTTTATGCCTGAAACTCTTCCACCCTACCATTTCAACTACATCGCTTATCCTGATAAGCGGTCTTATAAGCTTCGATTTTATCTTATCTTCATTAATTGTCTTGTATATTCTCCTGAACATTTTGTCAAACAACAGCGGAACTCCTAACAATATTGTAGCACGCACTTTCTGAAGATCATCCGCCACAGTCTTTAATGAACGCGCGTAATAAATAGCTGATCCGCTGTATAAAGGACAAAGCAGTCCGCAAGTGCATTCATATGTATGGTGTATCGGCAGTACTGAAAGAAAAATATCATTGTTATCTATCAATACCATCTTCCTCATCGACATAAGGTTGCTCGCAAGGTTTCTCTGTGAAAGTATTACCCCCTTTGCCCTCCCAACAGATCCTGATGTATATATTATCTCTGCCATCTCATCAGGATTTACCCTGGGTAACAGTTCTACGGCTAACGGTACTGTATTGTCAATCAGTTCCTTCATCGAAAAATATCCGCCCTTCTTTGCTAACAGGTCCATGCTTATGTAGTATTTTAGCTTTTTTAATACATAAGTATTTCTCAGCATGTTTTCGAGGCTTTCTGAAAATACTATCGCCTCTGATTCAGATTCATATAGAATATTAATAATTTCATTCGAAGTCAGGTTCTTATCAATAGGTACCACTATCATATTAAAACACATTGCAGTCAGGTAAGCCATCCCCCATTGAACTCTGTTATCCCCCACTATCGCTATATGACACCCTTCTTTTAGTCCAAGCCTGTTTAATGCATTGCCAAATTTCAGTACCTTGTCAAGCAGCTCAGAATAAGTAACCCTGTTTATTGGAGTATTAACAAGATCAGCTAAAGCAAGACTACTGGTGTGCTGAGATACAGTCTTGAGCAGCATTTCCTGGATAGATATTATATCAGTTACTGGATAATATTTTACTTTCATGTTATTCTCGATGCTCCTTGAGTATAAGTTAGTAAATTATAATCAAACGAACTTCTGTTTGTTTCGGTTTGTGCTGTCGGAAGAATCTGTTTCCTATCCCAAAGTTAATAATAATTGCCCGTACTTATACTTTAGGAATAGTAAAAGCAAAAGTACTTCCTTTCCCTTCTTCACTTGTGGACCAGATTGTTCCCTTATGCATGTTTACCATCTCCTTGCATAATAATAACCCAAGTCCTGTCCCCTTCTCCTTTGCAGTCCCCATTGTCGAACTCTGTATATCTATTCTGAATAAATTCCTGGCTTTCGCCAGATCCATTCCTACCCCTGAATCTTTTACTGTTATTTCCACAAATCCATTAGATTCCTCTGCTTTTACTAATATCTCATTTCCGGAAGTACTGAATTTTATGGCATTAGATAATAAATTTCTCATTATTAATTGTATCATATTGCGGTCGGCAAATATATCGATATCCACGGGTATCATATTATTAACGTTTATACCCTTAGCAACTGCCGAGTCACAGAAGAGCTCTATTACCCCCGATGAAATCTTATTTATATTAATCATTTCAGGCTGGAATATTATCTTGCCTGTCTGCAATCTCGACCATTGAAGAAGGTTATCAAGTAAACTATATGTCCGCTGGCTGCTGTTCCTGATTTTTACAAATATATCCTTCTTCTCATCATCATTTAAATTATCATAATCTTTTATAAGCATATCAAGTATAGATAACATCCCCTGATATGGTCCCTTAAGATCATGAGATATTATTGAAAAGAATTTATCTTTGCTTGCATTTAATTCCTTCAGGTTCTTCTCTGATTCCTGCAATAGTTCATTAACCGTTTGAAGCTCTAATGTATATGCCATTACCTGATATTCGGTCCGCTTTTTATATATCGCTCCTGCTATCTGTTCTGATACTATTGTCAGTAATTCCTTCTCAGCTTCCCCGAATGCCTCAGGATCATTAAAATCCTGCACAACCAATACACCAATTATATTATTAAATACTTTAAGCGGAATGCCTAACCATATTGCAGCCGGAATACCATGCATTACCAGGTTGTCTTCTTTTGCCAGTTCTATACACTTATCTTTATTTATCAGCTCTGCTTCCCCTTCCCTTAATACATATTCAGTACATATCTTTGCCATCTTCTGAGGTTCCAACAGATCAGTATCCTCACTGGTAAAATAAGGATAACTTATTTCACCCGACAGTTCATCCTTAATTGCAAGGTAAATATTCCTTACCGGCATCCTTTCCCTTATTATTTCATGTATCCTGTTAAATAATTCCTTAAGGCTTTCTGATGATTGTACCGCCTGCGATATTTTATAATTTATATTCTGTATTAACTCCTCTTTCCTTTTTTCACTAATATCGCGTGCTATCCCTATCAATGCAATCGGATTGTTATTATGGTCTCTTATTACAGATGTTGACAAATGTATCGGGAACTCCTCACCGCTTTTCCGCCGGTTATCTATTTCTCCGCTCCATCCGTTATCCAGGGTATCAGGTCTTATCTTCTGTAACATATTCCTCGGAGTCTTCCTGGACCAGAATATACTGCAATGCTTTCCTATTATCTCATCTTCTTTGTAACCATACATGTTACAAAAAGCTTCGTTTACATATAAAACATTATCATTAAGATCTGTTAT
>JARLHD010000262.1 GCA_031292435.1 Ignavibacteriaceae bacterium | reverse complement strand
TCAGATAAAGTTAAAGTAGGTTTATTCGGCGAAATGATGGAAGTTAAAATAATAAACGATGGTCCGGTAACAGTAATTGTTGATTCAAAAAAAATAAGTAACTAATTGAATCCGGTAATATTGCTTTTTATTGATGGAGTAGGAATTGGTAAAAAAGATTTAGAATTCAACCCATTCTTCAAATATGGATTTAAGACCTTTACCAATTTCTTTGGAACAATACCTTCAATCGACAATCCCATTATAAAAAGAAATAACGGATTCATTTTTCCCGTAGATGCAAGAATGGGTGTGGAAGGATTTCCCCAGAGTGGAACCGGTCAGACCTCCATTTTCTGTGGAATAAATGCGCCTCAATTTGTTGGTAAACATTTCGGTCCTTATCCATATTCTACTCTCATACCCATAATTAATGATAAAAATATATTCATAGAGTTCAACCGGGTCAATAAAAAACCTTTCTTCATGAATGCTTACCCAAAGGTATTCTTTGATTATATAGATTCTGGAAAATCCAGACTTAGTGTTATATCCTTAAGTGCAAAATTAAGCGGGTTAAAATTTAATTCAATTGAGGATGTACAGGAGGGCAGAGCTTTAACTGCAGAAATAACAAATGAAAGATGGAACACTAAACTTGGTTATAATTTACCTCTTCTCCAACCATCTGATGCAGCAATAAGATTATTAAAAGCAGCCTCATTTAATGACCTGATTGTTTATGAATATTTTCTCACTGATCATCTTGGTCATGGCAGGTTTGAAGGTAATTTAGAAAAAACAATGGACATTCTTGACGAATTTCTATTTACTATCTTTTCCGAGGCTGACCCCTCAAGGCATACTATCCTTCTTTGCTCAGATCACGGTAATTTTGAGGACTTATTTGTTAAGACTCATACTCTTAACCCCGCACTTACAATATCATATGGAAAACATGCTTCTTTTCTATTCGAGAATATTAAAAATCTATCAGACATAAAAGGTTCTATACTACATTTACAAACTATTATTTGATATAAATATATTCTTTTCATAGTTTACCATTAGGTTTAGTGGGACATTATGAAAAATTATCCTGTTGTCAGGATTATCTTGTCATTTATTTGCGGAATTATTCTTCAGCAATATATTACTTTCGGATTATTTCTCTTTACAGTAATTTACTTAATTACCCTCATCTTATATTTTATTATACCATTTACCGCCACCCTTTCCAGAAAATTATTATTTTTCTTACTTATAACTACTATGTTCACATTAGCAGGAAATCTCTCTGCAGATATCTGCTTCACATCTCGCCAATTCTATTCAGCAAAAATTGAAAAGGAAAATAGTTTTACTGTTTATGGTACAATAGAATCAATTTATTTAATAAATAAGAAGGGCTTAAAGTTTGAATTAATAACTGATTCCGCATATGTAAATAAAATCCTTCTAAAACGTCAGGTCGTTTTAATCTGTAATGTTATTGATGAAAATACAGCTAAAATGGATTCTCTTTATTCAATAGTGGCACCGGGAAATAAAATTTGTGCCGAAGGTACTTTTATTAAAGGAAGAACCTGCAGAAATCCTGGAGAATTTGATTATAATAATTACTTGCATCTTTATGGTACCACAGGTTTACTTAATGTCTATAACTCTGATGATTTCAAAATTCTTAATAACTCAAAAGATTGGTTTCCTGATATTTTGTTCCATGTCAGAAAGAGTATTGCTGAAAAACTTTCCCGTTACCATGATTTTCAAGCGGCTTCATTGATGAAAGGATTATTATTAGCAGATAGAAGTGAAATGGATGATGATACAAAAACTGAATTTGTTAACGCGGGAGTTGTACATGTCCTTGCTGTATCAGGGCTAAATGTTGAATATATTCTATTGCTATGTGTTATACTTTTGGGCCGACTGAATATATACCCCAAATCTTTTCTCACAATATTATTTCTTATATTCTTTCTGCTTATAACAGGAATGCAGGCATCTGTTTTCAGGGCCGTTCTTATGTCTGCCATAATGATTATTGGATTTCTCTCAAGTCGCTCTACAGGTGTTATAAACTCAATTGCTTTATCAGCATTTATTCTTCTTATATTTTTCCCCTTCTATCTGTATGATCCCGGATTCCAGCTTTCGTATGCTGCTGTATTTTCCATGGGAATTATTTATCCATTATTCTATAAGGAATTAAAAAATATAAAAAACAGTTCAATTAAAATGCTTACGCAGCTTGTAACTCTTTCTCTAAGTGCTCAGATAGGCACAATTCCGTTTACACTTTACTATTTCGGAAAATTGTCCCTCACTTCATTAGTTGCTAACCTGATAGTAATTCCATACATAGGGATATTGGTAGGCATCGGTATAGCCTCCTTATTATTCTCATACATATTTCCTTATATTGCTCTTTGTTATGGAAGTATCAACTCACTCCTTACTAGGTTGTTATATCTGATTGTACATATATCTGGTAATGAGAATTATTCCTTTATCCGTATAAGAAATTATTCCTTATTTGATGGTATCGTATTTTATTTATTATTGATAGCTTCAATATATTTATTTGAAAGATTTACTCATTCAACAGCAAGGTTATTTTTAATTTGCTTAATCTTTGCTAATTATTTGGTAATATCTGCTTTAGCGAATAAAGCACTATTAACTAAAAATGAATTTAATGTAATAATGATTGATGTTGGACAAGGTGATTCTTTCCTGCTTAGGTTTCCTAATGGTGAAACCGCCCTGGTTGATGCAGGTCAGGCATCAATGAAATTCGATAATGGCAAACAGATAATTCTTCCGCTCATAAATTATCTTGACATACCGGTCATCGATTACGCCTTTATTTCACATATTGATTCAGATCATTATAGTGGATTTGTTTCTTTAATTCAAGCAGGCAAAATTAAAAAAATATATAAACCCCAATTGGATACCTCTCTTTCCAGGGACATTAAATTCGAGAACTTTATAAGGGAAAATAAAATTCCCCTTACCTATTATTCTAATAGTGAAATTAAAATAGGGAATACCCGTATTTTCATTTTAAATAATAAGTATATGCATTTCCGGAAAACTAATTCCAATAATGATAATAGCTCCTTGTTAAAAGTAATTTATGGTAAAACTTCTTTCCTCTTTACAGGGGATCTTGGCAAAACCGCTGAGAAATATTAGTCATCTTTGTATGGTGAGCGCTTAAAAAGTGATGTCCTTAAAGTAGCACATCATGGAAGTAAATACTGCTCTTCATTTGAGATACTTAATAAGATTCGACCTCAATATGCTCTCATAAGCGCAGGAATTAAGAATAAATTTAAACATCCGTCCGGTGAAGTTCTGGCACGACTGCAATTGTTTCATCCCAATATTCTAAGAACAGATAAACAAGGTGCAGTTATTCTTAAATCTGACGGAAATACCGTTTCTCGGATTAACTGGAATAACATTTCGGAACATTTAGACAATTAATGTCTTATTTTAATAATATCTGATCTGTCCTTATTTACGAAAGTCTCATTATTCTAATTTGGTACATAATTTGTTGATAATTATGACAAATTCGAACATCTTAGGATATTAAATATTGTCAAGAAACATAAAAAATATACCGGTTTTACTATTTGGCCTAACAATTATTTTGTTAATACTCCTTTCTTATCTCCCGCCAAAGGTTAAGATTTTCGGAATACCTGTTAAACCTGTAGATCTCTTTATGGATGTCAAACCGGATTCACTATTAAATAATACTAATCCTATTCCTCAATCCAATTAATCGATAACAAAACACTAAGGAATATTATATGATTTCAGAAAGATTTAAAAAAATTGTTTTGAAAGAATTAGATTTAGACGATTTTGATTTTACAGATGAAACTACCGCAAATATGGTTCCCGGCTGGGACTCACTCTCCCATATCCAGATAATAGTCGCCATTGAGAAAGATTATAAAATAAAGTTTAAGGGAATAGAAATTCTTAAAATTAAGAATATGGGTGAACTGCAAAATCTAATAGACAGCAAATTATCTGTCGCTGGTGCAGGTTAACACTCATAAATTTTAATTATTGTAAATAACTATGTTCCAATATATCGACCTGAATAAATTAAAACTCCTGTTCGTGTATGATAAGACCGATCCTCTCGTCTTCACATCCAGTATGTTCCTGTTTGCTTTCTTTGTATTGCTTCTGCTATATAGGTTGTTAAATAAAAGCAAACCCGCCCGTATATATTTAATAATGATCTTCTCAATATTCTTTTACTATAAAGCCTCAGGCATTTACTTCCTCTTTCTATTTGTAGTATCATTTCTGAATTATTTCATGGGCAAATGGATTGGCGGAGCAAAGAAAAAGAAAATTAGACTTAGTCTTTTCCTTGCATCCGTTTTTCTTAACATAGGTCTCCTTATATACTTCAAGTATTTGAATTTCTTTATCCAGATAATAAATGATGTGCGCGGCTCGCAAATTGCACCAATAGATATCTTCCTCCCATTGGGTATTTCTTTTATTATATTCAAAGCACTTAGTTATGTTATTGAAATTTACCTGGAAAATATTGAACCGGTTAAATCAATAAGGGATTTCTCTCTGTTCATATTCTATTTTCCCACTCTGCAATTGGGTCCTATTGAAAGAGCATCAAAGTTTCTCCCCCAGGTTGAAGATGATAATCCCCTCACTAAGGAAATGATTGGTACGGCCCTTTTCCTCATCATGTCAGGCTTAATAAAAAAAGTCGTCATTGCAGATTATATCGGAATAAATTTTGTTGACCGTGTATTCGATAGCCCCCTTCGGTTTACTGGCGTTGAAAACCTCATAGCATCCTATGCCTACGCACTCCAGCTCTATACCGACTTCTCCGGCTATACCGATATGGCTCTTGGTATAAGCCTGTTCCTCGGATACCGTTTAACGGATAACTTTAATGCACCATTTAAATCTCTGTCAATCGCTGACTTTTGGAGAAGATGGCATATAACCCTTTCCTCATGGTGCCTGGATTATATATTCAAACCTCTGCAGATTAAATTCCGCGGCATGAGTATCTTCGGTAATGCCCTCGCACTATTCATAACCTTCCTTGTAATAGGAATTTGGCATGGACCCAGTTGGACATATATAGTCTTCGGTGCCATCCACGGTACTTATCTTGCATTCTCTATTTCTACTAAGAAACTGAGAACTAAATTTTATAAGAAAACTAAATTAACAAATTCAAAAGTTGTTAAGTTCCTACAATGGTTTATAACATTCCAGTTTGTTGTATTTGCGTTTATAATCTTTAGATCGCAGAGCTTACCTATGGCAGTGGATATGCTTAAACAGATATTTAGTTTCTTCCATGGCGAAGTATTTCTTCAGTTTATCGATGGATATAAACTAATATTCGGGCTTATTATCGCAGGATATGTAGCTCATTTTCTCCCTGAGATTATAAAAGAAAAAATACGCCAGTTTGTTATCAACTCTTCAGTAATTACAAAAGCTGTCATGTTAGTCTTTGTTATCTGGCTTGTAGTACAGTTCAGATTCGCTGATCTTCAACCGTTCCTTTACTTTAAGTTTTAAAAGGTATATTAAATAATGAATTTCTATGACCTAAAATCCAATTTGAAAAAAGACTATTCCGGTCTCAAAAAGGTCAAAGTAGCCCTGCTGGGCGACTCGGCTACCCAACTTCTCTCTAAAGCATTAAAAGGTAATGGCTTTGAAGTTGGCTATAACTTTGATATTTGGGAAGCCGACTACGACCAGATCGAGATGCAGACTTATGACCTGGAATCAGATTTATACCAATTCCAACCCGAATACGTTATTAT
>JARLHD010000027.1 GCA_031292435.1 Ignavibacteriaceae bacterium | reverse complement strand
TAAAAAAGGTTTACAATCCAGGTTTAAACAATGATTAGCTTAAAGGGGAAATTTATTCTCATAATACTCGTTTTCCTTTCTTTTATTTATCCAGATACTTTTGGGCAAAATAATGCAGATAGTCTACAGCATATTATCGGTCAAAATAATGTAGACAGTCTAATTATCTCACTTTCCTCAAAATCGGGACTTAAAAGATATGAGACACTTTCCCAGATAGCCACCCATTATCTTCTTACCGATGGTGAAAAAGCAGTAAAATACGCTGAAGAAGCATTAAATATAGCAATAGAATTTAAGGATGACAGGAAAATCGCTTTATCCAGTATTGATATAGGAATGGGTGAATACCAAAGGGGCAATTATCAAGAAGCATTAAAGGGATTGGAAACAGCAGAAGAAATAGAAACAAAGTTGAATGACGAAAATTCAATCAACAAAATTAAAAATCAAAAGGCTGTTGTATATATAGCAATGAAACGATATGACAATGCATTGGAGCTTCTAAATCAAGTTATGGCGTACAATTATCAAAAAGATCTTAAGGCATCTTACGCTTTTACCTTATTTAACATAAGTATTATTTTTCATGAGAAAAAAGATTATGATAAAGCCCTGGAAGGTTTTTTAAAGGTTCTTGAAATAAACAAAACTTCCAAGGATCCCAATAAGGAATTAACTGCCGCAATATACAGCAATATTGGTAATATATATTTTGAAAAGGGGGATTACAAACGTTCTTATTTTTACAAGAAGACATCACTCGATCTTTATAAGGAGATAAATTTCAGAAACCAAATAGCAAATATGGAGATGGATATCGGATTAAGTTTGATTAAACTCCAAGATTATTCCCAATCCCTCCAATATTTAAATTTAGCCCTCGAGGAATGTAAGTCAATCAATTTTACAGAAGGGATAATGACTGCTCTTGAATATTTCACAATACTTAATATAGAAACCAGCCGCTATCCGGCAGCTCTGAAAACCTGTAATGAACTTGAAAGATTAAGTGTTTCCAACAAAGATACTTCGAATCTTGTGAAATGTTATAAAATGTTTGCAGATATTTATTTCAAAACAGGGAATTATAAACCTGCGGCGGTAAATTTCAAAAGATACATTGAATTGAATGATATAATAGATTCAAGGGAAAACAAGCAGAAATCTCTCGAGCTAGAAAGTAATTATTTGACTGCGGAAAAGGAGTTTGACAATAAAGTTTTAAGAAAGGAGAATGAACTTCAAAAAGTAAAACTTAGTGCCGAAAATAAATTACTTTGGGTTATTTCTTCAGGAGTAATAATCGCATTAGTATTATTATTATTGCTTATAATTCAAAGAAAAAAAATAAGAGATCAGAACAGAAAGCTTGAAGTAGATATTGTTTCAATGGACAAATTTTTCTCAATCATTTCACACGACTTAAGGAGCCCTTTTCTGGGATTTGCGGGGATGACTAAAATGATGGCTGAAAATATTGATAGTTTTTCTAAAGATGAATTATCTGAGCTAAGTATAGCAATGCACAAAAGTGTTAATAACCTTATAAGGATGATGACAAATTTACTAGATTGGGCACGAATGAAACAGGGGGAATTCAGTTATAATCCAGAGGTAATAGGGTTACGTGAAAAAGTTTCTGACAATCTTGCACTTATAAACAGATTAATAGAGCAGAAAGGAATTGAGTTTATACTGGAAATTCCCCAAGAGTTGTTTGTATACACAGATGAGGAGATGCTAAATTCAGTATTACGCAACCTAATGACAAATGCGGTCAAATTCACTTCTAAAAACGGAAAGGTAAGTGTAAGTTCAAAAGAAACAGTTAATAATTTTGTTGAGATAGCTGTAACAGATAATGGAATCGGGATGTCTGATGAACTTTGCAAAAAGCTATTCAGGATGGAGGAAAAAGTAGGACGTAAAGGGACTGAAGGGGAAGAGAGTACGGGGTTGGGACTATTAGTCTGCAAGCAGTTTGTTGAAAAGAATGGGGGGAAGATATGGGTAGATAGCAAGGAAGGAACGGGGAGCACTTTTTATTTCACAGTCCAGAAGGCAAGATGAATAAAAGAAATATAATTTCACCAACTTACAGATGATTTGTTTTCCATTTTGAGGCGTCAGCTTTATGGGAGGTTTTGCATCCAGGCGTTCCGTAATGCAAGCTGTTCAGGGGTGGGAGATTTAACTACTTCGAAATAGTGTTTCTTTTGGGCATAGGGGAGTTTCCAGAGGACATCGAAATCTTTGCCATTTCTTGTTAATACCAGTTTAATTTCATCGCCGGGTTTTTTACCATGCAACTGCATAAAGGCAGCCTGGACATTTTCGAGAGTTACAGTGATATTATAAACTTTGTTTATGATGTCGCCGTTTCTCATTTCAGTAATAGAAGTATCGGGCACATTGGCGACGATAATCCTATTATTGGCAACGCTGACACCGAAACCAAGATCGAACCTTGAGCTATCGATACCTTTTGATGCTTCATAATCAATTCCAAGCCAGGAGAAATATTCTTTCAGAGGTAGGGGATCGGCGTGTATGATATATTTGTCGAAGAATATTTTTATTTCGGGGTAAGTCATACTAACAATTTCATCGAAGAATTTATCTTCATCGAAAGTTTTATGAACGCCGTATTTTTTAGACAGCTGGAGGATGAGTTCACGGAGTCCTTTTTTACCATCTGATAATTTTAACAAATAGATATCGAGAAGGGCGGCAGTAACAGGACCTTTCAAATAAATATTTTGATACTGGTCGGGATATTTATAAGCATTTATGCTAAGATCGCGGAGGCTTAGGTCCTTCCGGAAATATTCACTGGTGATCAATTGCATTTTAATGCCTTTGAGATAATCATCGAGGGACATGATTCCAGCGCGGAGCTGAAGAATCCAGGCAGCCCATTCGGTTGTTCCTTCATAGAACCATAGGTGCTGAGACATAACTGGATGGACAAAATTAAAGGGTTCGATCAGCTGGCTGTGAATATGAAGGGGAGTTAATATGTGAAAAAACTCGTGTGCTATATAAGTGAGGAACGAACCCTTAAGTAATTCTTCAAGAGGAAGTTCTTTCAGAACATATTCAGAGCTATAGGAATGTTCCCAGGCGCCATTGGATATATTGCTAAAATCAAAGAGGAAGGTATAATGATCAACGGGGAGCCCGTCCATGAATTTATCTTCCGCGTTAAGGATATCGGTGACCGAAGAAAGAATACCGGAAGATTTGAGCAAGCCGGTTTTGGAGTAAGTATATAATTTGATATGACACTTGCCGATTTGAGTTTGAGCTTCGGACAAATTTCCAAGGAGGAAGGGAGAATCGACCACACGATCATAATTGTTAGCGGTATAGTATCCTTCATTATTTTGGGGAAGAGCGGTAGCAGTTTCTCATCCATAGGGCTGTGTAATTTTAATATAGATAGAATCAGCCTGCATGCCTTCGAAATATCCGAGAATACAATGAGGGTTAATGAGGGAATAATCTTTTTCAAGATCGGTCCCAGACATAAGGTAGATGGCGTGGGTTTTTATTTCAGGGTGCCATGTATCCGAGACGGAGTATTCAATTTTTTTAGTTTGAGCAGGAGAAGTAATTTCCCACTGATTTGTGGAGACCTGTTTAGTTCGAATTTCATTATTGGCTTTATCATAAGCATGGAAGGAACGGACGAACCGTCCAATATCCATCAGTTCATAAGTGCCAGGGGCAGAGCCTGCGAACTGATATATTTTATTTTTGTCTGTTAAGGTTTCCGGGTAAAGTGTGACGTTGAATATATGAGATGCTGTGTCACTAAGATCTATGATAAATTTCTGCTGGGGATAGAGCAAAGAGGAGGTTATGATGAATAACAGAAATGCGATGAAGTATTTAGTTGTCTTCATAGATTAACCCGATTTAATATTCTACTAAAATAAGATATTTAGAGAATATGTGTAGGGAAATGTGACAAGTGGTGAAATAATCAGGGTAAGGCAAGGAAAAGAATGAATGGAATGCAAGGGGTAGTAACAGAAGACATTCTAATCAGATGATAAGAATCAAATCTGTTCCAACCAGAACAAAATTATTGGAGAATGAGTTGTATATTATTAGAAAATAATTTACTAAGAAACAGAAAGGAGAACATATGGAACCGGCGATGAAAGAAAAAGAATTAGTGTTGGAAAGAACATATGATGCTTCACCCAGGACGGTTTGGCAAGATTGGACTAAGCCGGAAATGATAAAGCAATGGTGGGGACCAAACAATGTAATAATACCGGAATGCGAAGTTGACCCAAGGGTTGGCGGCAAAATATATATTGTAATGGAAGCAGACGCAGGAATGGGTCCATACAAAGGGACAAAATGGCCAATGCTGGGAAAGTTTACCGTTGTTGAACCAAATTCAAAACTTTCTTATGATGCAAAGGCATGGACAGAGGGGCAAAAGGAAGAAACCACAATAGAACAAACAACAGAATTATCATTAACTGAAGAGAAGGGGAAAACTAAGATAAAAATAAGAGCAGTTATACACAAAGCCGGTCCAGGGGCTAGAATGGCTGTTGAAGGTATGCAATATGGATTTACTCAGCAACTAGATAAGCTAAATAATTTTTTAACAGCTAAAAAATAATAGGAAGATAAAAGTTTTCATCTTTTTAGCGGCAAAGAACCGAGTGTGGTGTACAGAATCCAGTCAAATGACGTCAGGATTGGCGTCATTTGCAAACAAGCTACTAATAATTATCATAGGAAAACAATATATGGGAAAGCAGGAAATAAAGCAGAATGCAGGTAAGCATATTACTGGAAAGCACGATATGGGGAAGCAGAATATTATTAACAAATTAAAATTACACACTATGGCAAAGAGTATAGAGAATCCTAAAGCTGAGTTTTATTTTAACAAAGCTAATAAGTGGCAGAAAGAATTAGAGAAATTGAGAACAATTATTCTAGAGTGCGGGCTGACGGAAGAATTGAAATGGGGAGTTCCCTGCTACACGTTTAATAAAAGCAACATAGTATTAATACATGTGTTTAAGGAATACTGTGCAATTTTATTTTTCAAAGGAGCCCTGTTAAATGATACCAGTGGAATTTTAGTGCAGCAAACGGAGAATGTACAGGCAGCGCGCCAGATCAGGTTTACCAATGTGAAGGAAATAGCAGGGATGGAGGCTATCCTGAAGACTTATATTTTTGAAGCCATTGAAATAGAGAAGGCGGGTTTGAAAGTGAATTTGAAAAAGACTACTGAATTCAATATGCCTGAAGAGTTTCAAAATAAATTAGATGAATCCCCTGCCTTGAAAACTGCTTTTTATGCTTTGACGCCGGGAAGGCAAAGAGGCTACTTACTTTATTTTTCTTCAGCCAAGCAATCCAAAACACGGGAGTCGAGGATTGAAAAGAGTATGGAGCCAATACTTAGCGGGAAGGGATTAGAGGATTAGTGAAATAACTATGCAAAACGAAAATAAGGACACATCAGGCAGGGAGCAGAGAACATCACTTTTACTGAATGCCCCAATAGAATTGGTTTGGGAAGTATGGACAAATCCCGAGCTCATCAAACATTGGTGGGGACCAAATGGGTTTACTAATACGATTGAAAAAATGGAAGTGATGGCCGGGGGTGAATGGATATTCATCATGCATGGACCGGATGGAAAAGATTACCCTAATAAAATTATTTTCAGGGAGGTTGTTAAGAACAAGAAAATTGTGCATGAACATTTTGACCCGAGTTTTATTGAAATAATCAAATTTGAAAGTAAAGGGGATAAGACGCTTCTGAACTGGTACAAGTTATATGAAACCAAAGAGTTGTTTGAGATGGTGGAGAAGCATTATAAAACAATAGAAGGTTTTAAGCAAACAGTAGAGAAGATGGAGGGGTATGTGTTAAAAGAGAATGCAGCAAAGGCAGTGCAAAGTTAGGGAGTTAATGGGGTAGAGAATGTTTGCGGTAAATAATCTGTGGAAAGGGATTAAGAGATAATTTAGTTATTACTGCTTCAAGACTAGCTTGATGAAAGTAATAAACCTTCAGTAAATGCTGGCGGCTTTTTTTATTGAATTTCACTGATTAGCAATACGGGATTGATGAATAATTGTAACTGAACTGCAGCTTTAAATTTACTGGTATTTTCTTTAATTTATTGATATTCAAATTATAAATAATTATAAACTATGAAATATGAAAAAGCTGAGATACTGAATTATTTACGATCAAACAAAGAATTTTATCGAGATAATTTCAATATCGTAAAAATTGGAATCTTTGGCTCATATTCCAGAGATACTCAAACCGGAAGCAGCGATATAGATATCATTTTTGAATTCGGAGAGAAAACAACTAACATATTTGATAAAAAATATGAACTTAGGAAACAGCTTTCAGAGCATTTCAAAACAAATATTGATATTTGCCGGGAAAGAGCAATAAAGTCAATTTTTAAGGAGAGTATCCTTGGTGAGGCGATCTTTGTATAGGAGAGATGAATTGCTTTGTCTCAATATTCTTGAGGCATGTAAAAAAATTGAATCTATTTCAAAGAAATTTAATAATTACGAAGAATTCGGACAAGACACAATTTCATTTGATGCTTCACTGATGAATTTTATTGTAATTGGGGAAATGGCAAATAAGTTAAGCGATGATTTCCGTAAGATGAATACAAAAATTGAATGGGTTAAAATCATAAGTTTTAGAAATTTTATAGCACATGATTATTTTGGGATAGATGCTGAAGAAGTTTGGGAAATTGTAAAAAGGGATATTCCAGGATTGTTAAAGACAATATCAGATTTAATACCTAAATAACACTCGCTAATGCCAACCTTGTCGGGTTTGGTTTAGATAATATTTATTTACAAGCAAAGGGTTGAAGGTCCCGGCGAATGATTACGTATCCAGCAAGAAAATGATTCTACTCAAATAACATTCTCTTTTTCTGGAATTAAGCCGTTGGTTAATCCTAACGGCTTTTTTTATGGACAGCACCGATTATGGTTACAGCCGTAAAAGACCAAATCAATAATGACACAATAGAAAAGTTCTGTTATAATAATGATCCTGCAAAGTGCAATATTTATGGGGGGCTATACCAATGGAGGGAGGCTGTACAGTATACAAATAAACAAAGCCCAAGAGGTATATGTCCAATCGGCTGGCATATCCCTTTAAAGACTGAATTTGATACCTTAATTTCAACAGTAAGTGCAAATGGAAATGCATTATTACAAGTCGGTCAGGGAAGTGGAACAAATACAAGTGGGTTCTCCGGTTTACAATCAGGGTACAACTCATATACATTATTTGGAAATAATAGTATCAACGCAAATTACTGGAGCTGTTTTTCATTTTATCAAACTCATTCTGATCCATATGAGGCGATGTATTTGGAGCTATGGAATGATAATAGTGTAATTTCAGGTAGATATTATAATTCAGATTTTGGACTTAGTGTAAGATGCATTAAGGATACAACTGGGTTGTTGTTACAATCTCCTTACAGCGGGGAAAGCTGGCAGGTTGGTTCGATACATAAAATTTCCTGGGGAGGTGATTTATCTGGTAAAAAAATAAATATAGAATATTCAACAGATACAGGTGCTAGTTGGCTTAATATTATAGATTCTAATCCTGCTCCTGATGGTGATTATATCTGGACTATTCCCAATACTCCTTCCCAAAATTGTAAAGTAAGAATAACAGATTTGAATAATCCTATATCAAATAGCATTAGTGAAAATGTGTTTACAATTTATATTCCCTGTACTCCGGGATCGGTTATCGTACATGGAGGACAAATATACCATACCGTGGTAATTGGGAATAAATGTTGGTTCAAAGAAAACGTTAACATAGGGGCAATGATTCCCGGCAGTCAGGAACAAACCCAGGATAGCATAATTGAAAAGTACTGCTATGATGATGATACTGCCAACTGTACAAAATACGGAGGGTTATATACCTATCCCGAAATGAATGAACCGGGCTTCTGTCCAACATTTTGGCACACACCGTCCTCCAGTTCGTTTTCAGCTTTAATAGGGTATGTTGCATATGATGGAAATGCATTAAAAGAATTAGGTCAAGGATCGGGTTTTGGAGAAGGTACTAATACAAGTGGTTTTTCAGTGTTGATGGCAGGTTTTCGGAATTCCGATGGAACATTTATATATCTAGGACAAAGTGGTTGGTTTCCGTATGACTACTTTATCAAGCCATATCGGATTGATGTAAATTTTCTTAATGCAACCAGCAGTTTGATTAGCTCAAGGGATGATTTTGTTACTACTCAGGCAGGCAGTACCCGATGTGTTATGGATGATATTGGTCCATTAACATTAAAATCCCCGGTTGGTGGAGAGAACTGGCAAATAGGAACAACTCAAAGTATAACATGGGGACTAAGTAATGTTCAAAATATCAGGATAGATTATACTACAAATAATGGTACAAGTTGGATAAACATAATTCCAACCATTCCAACTTCAGCTGGCAGCTTCAACTGGACTATTCCAAATACACCTTCAACAAATTGTAAAGTAAAAATAACAAGCACAAATAGTTCTGATACAAATAGTATCAGTAACCTTTTCCAGATATACCAGGTTCCAACTAATCCTTGTCCGGGAATTCCAACAGTAACCTATGCAGGACAAACTTATAATACTATAGCAATTGGAGATCAATGTTGGTTAAAAGAAAATCTTAATGACGGAACTATGATAAATGGTAGTCTGAGTGATTCCGCAAATGGCATAATTGAAAAATATTGTTATAATAACGATTCAAACAATTGTGCAATCTACGGTGGTTTATACCAGTGGAAGGAAGCCATGCAATATAGTCAAATAGAAAATGCCCAGGGAATTTGTCCGACAGGTTGGGATATTCCATCCGAAAATGATTTTACCACAATTAAAAATTTAGCTGGAGGAAATGGGAATCCATTAAAAGAAGTTGGTCAAGGGACAGGAACAAATGGAATCGGTTTTTCTGCCCTATTAGCAGGCGCCGCAGGTGGAGATGGGACTTATAATTTTTTAGGAAATGATGCAATCTTTTGGAGTTCAACCAACTACAATAGTACAAAATCTTATAATTTTGAACTTACCAAAACTGATAGTACTATCTTCCAGGGTATATTTAATCAAATAGTCGGTCTTAGTATCCGTTGCATTAACAACCTTACTGTTTCTGAGTTGCCCGTCGAATTAACTTCTTTTATAGCTTCAGTAATTGATAATAATGTAAAACTAATCTGGAATACAGCAACTGAGGTTAATACTTCATTTTTCGAAATTTATAGGGAAATATATAATAGCTCTCAATGGCTAAAAGTTTCATCAATTCAGGCGGCGGGTAATAGTAGTTCACCTAAAAATTACCATTATATTGATAAGAATGTTAATAAAGGCAAATATAGCTATCAGATCAAAATGATAGATAATAATGGTTCATTTAAATATACAAAGGATATTTATGTTGAAATTGCTGAACCTCGAAAATTTGCACTTTCAAATGCATATCCGAATCCATTTAATCCGACAACAACAATAAGCTATAAAATTCCTGTTAATATCCTAGTAAGTATCAAAGTTTTTGATGCAATTGGAAAAGAAATTTTAACTTTAGTAAATGAGACAAAACCTGCCGGAGCATATGATATAACTATTAATAGCCAGAATCTCCCCAGTGGTATTTATTACTACCACATGAGGGCAGGAAACTTTATTCAAACTAAGAAAATAATTTTAATGAAATAATTATAATCCCAAACGCTTTAGCTCAGAAATAAACTAATTATTATTTGTTTTCAAAGGAATGGTTTATAAGGTCAATTATTTATAGGTGATTGGTATTCTCAATATTGGTAAGGGGGTGAGAAGCCGAAATTCTAAGATATGAGAAAATAGTGGAATGGTTTCATACTCAAATTGTTCAATATTTAATGGCACGAGAGTTGAAGTATTCTTTATAGCCAAGGGTATGGTCTATCAGGGGTTTTGGAGTTGTGTTTTCGCAGGAATGAGAAGGAGAAATGTGGGAATGAGGGCTATTGAGATGAGTGAATCATTGGGAATGGGGGCGGATGGAATGTGAGAATGGGATGTGAAGATGGTACTGATTTTTTGCACTAAGATAGTTGTAATTTCTCGTGGCAAAAAATGGCATTTCGGCAGATATATAGTAGAGGGGGACTTTGTTTTAGGTAAGGGGGGTTAATTTATAAATGGGGAGACATTCCTTGCGAGAGGGGAGGGGAGGAAGGGAAGGAAAATCAATAATTGTTGTCATTCAAAGTTGCTCTCAGGTTGCTCTCACCTTGCTCTAAAGTTGCTCTTTTGATTAGTTGAAAGTATAGAGTGGAGTATTATTGGCAGGGAAAGGGGTAGGAGAGGTTTAATGGGAGAGCGGCAGGGCGTCCGACAGATTGGACGGGTTACATAAGTACTTGAGGAAGGTATGCTATTCTTATTTTGAGACCAAGGGAATGAAAGAAGACCCGGACTTACGGGGGAAAGTTAACCAGTAAATAATTACACTGTATTATTTAATAATATATTATATATTCGCGTTCCATCACAAATTTTATATAGGAGAATATAAAATGGGCAGATTAAAAAACATGATACTGGGAAATGTTACAGGAAAAGTGGGGAATGTTGTATTCAGGGTGAAGGGGAAAAAGGCATATGCATATGCGAGTCCCGAAAAGGTGAAGGTTAGTCAGACCAAGGGAGCAAAGGAAGCAAGGAGTAAGTTCACTCCCCTATCCAATTTTGCTTCGTTTATAAATTCCATACCCGAGCTGAAATATTTCTGGTTGAAAGCAAAGATCGATGCAAGTTCGGCGTATCATAAAATTACCAAGTTAAACTATAAGTTACTTTTACACAACAGACCGACAATAAATAACTTAATTAGTCCATGGATTGAGAATGAAAATATCATCAACCCGATAAGGATGTGCGGATTAGATAAATCGGGAATTTGGATACAAGCGAAGTACGAGAAGGGACAGTTTATACCGCTGGATGAGGAGGAATCAATATCTGCGTTAGCAATTATTTGTTTTTATAATCCAAGAAGAAGATGGGAGAAGTATTTTGTTCTTAATAAACTATTATCAGATAATATCGAAGCAAATTTTGTAGATCCGTTTGAATTCAAGATTCCATTTACAGAAACGGCTTTAAGCCAATATTATTTATACCGGAACAGCATTCTTTACCTGACTTTTTTAACCAGAGATATAGATGGAAAACCTCTCAGGAATAGTCTAAATTATTCTCAAGAGTTTGTACATGAATATTCTGAGGAAGAAAAGATATCGATGGACAAAATTCAGGGGAAGAGATTAAGGGAAAGGATAAAAGCGGAATACAAGGGGTATATGAAAAAGATAGCTTCTGTGTGGAGGAAGGAATAGGAGTACTGATTTTGCAAATCCACTTTATTAGACTAATCCAGATACTTAAGGATTAAATATTTTGTTATTTTAAAGGTATTCTTTATAAATAGAAGGAAGCGAAACATGAAAATCACAAAAGTATCAGGCAGAGAAGTATTGGACTCAAGGGGAAATCCAACTGTAGAGGTTGATATAACTCTTGAAGGGAATATTTTCGGAAGAGCGATGGTTCCAAGCGGTGCAAGCACTGGAGAAAGAGAAGCAGTTGAACTGCGCGATGGAGACAAGTCACGTTTCAAGGGAAAGGGTGTTTCAAAGGCAGTTGCCAATGTAAATGAGATTATATCTAAAAATATTGTCGGGAAAGATTTCAAGACACAAAGAGAAATAGATAATAAAATGATTGTTCTTGACGGGACACTCAATAAAGCTAAGTTAGGTGCTAATGCGATACTTGGTGTTTCAATGGCTTATGCAAAAGCTGCGGCGGCATATAAAGGAATTCCGTTGTACCGTTATCTTTCGGATAAGGGGAAATATATTCTACCGGTTCCATGTATGAATGTAATTAACGGCGGGAAGCATGCTGATAACAATGTTGATTTCCAGGAATTTATGATTGCTCCACACAATGCAACATCTTTTAAGGAATCGATAAGGATGGGAGTTGAAGTTTTTCATACGCTGAAGGAAATCCTGAAGAAGAAAGGATATTCTACAGGAGTTGGAGATGAGGGGGGTTTTGCACCAAACTTAAAATCAAACGAAGAAGCTGTAGAGGTAATTGCGGACGCAATCGGGAAAGCGGGTTATAAACCAGCGGTTGATGTTTCAATCTGTTTAGATCCTGCGGCAAGTGAAATGTGGGAGAACGGACAGTATAAGTTCTTTAAATCCGATAAGCATTTAGTTTCTCCGGATGAGATGATTGGGATTTGGAAGAAATGGGTTAATGATTATCCAATTATTCTAATTGAAGACGGCATGGCGGAAAATGACTGGGCAGGCTGGCAAAAGCAAACAAAGGAACTTGGCGATAAGATTGAGCTGGTCGGGGATGATATATTCTGTACCAATCCTAAAATATTAAAGGAAGGTATTGAGAAGAAAGTTGCAAATTCAATATTGATAAAGTTAAACCAGATTGGAACTGTAAGCGAAACATTGGAGACCATTAACCTTGCGTATGCAAATAATTACAATTGCTTTGTTTCACACAGGAGCGGCGAGACAGAGGATACGACCATTGCTGATTTAACAGTTGCTGTCGGGGCTGGACATTTGAAGACAGGCAGCGGATGCAGAAGTGAAAGGATTGCCAAGTTTAATCAGTTGATAAGAATTGAGGAAGAGCTTGGAGGGAATTGTTCGTTTGCCGGAATAAAGGCATTTAAGAATAGGAAGTAATATTAAAATAGCCTGGTGCGGTTGGAGCAAGGAAATATTCAGGATCTTGAGGTGGTGGAGTGCGGGGGTACACTTTGGGAGTGGATTGTTATGAAGATGGCTGAAGATGCGGGGATGACGAGGAGGCATATACACAGGATGTTGAACAACCATAATATTAATACGAACGAATATAGGAGTTAGGGACTATAATCAGGATATGGAAACTTGAATATTATTTTGTAAGAACCATTTTTTTACTTGATACGAAATCGTTTACCCGAATCTGGTAGAAATATACGCCGCTTGAAAATTTTGCTGAATTAAAATTAACCTCATAATTTCCCTTACTTTTATATTGATTAACTAAAGTAGCGACTTTATTGCCGAGGATATCAAATACTATAATCATAACTAAACCTGACTTTGGTATTTGATAAATAATTTTTGTATTTGGGTTAAAAGGATTTGGATAATTCTGTAAGAGTTGGTACCCTTTGATATTTTCTACACCATCATTAATAACTGAAGTGATTGAATCTTTAATTGCAATAAGATTTTGAGTACAGAAAACACTTCCATCATTATGATATCCGATATACAACGTGCCGTCTGAGCCAATTGCAGGACAGGAATCATATTCAAATATTCCTGAAGTATATTTCCATAAAATCACTCCATTGGAATCCAAACAATAAAAATTACCACCAGGTGCTGTTCCCCCTCCATAAATTTTCCCCTCTGCATCACAGACGAGTCCAAGCGATACCCAATTATGCCACCAATCACCTTCGAGGGGAGTAACCCATTTTTCGTGTCCGGAATAATCCAACGAAATTATTACACCATATTTAATATTATTAACAGTTCTTTCATTAAAAAAGACAATGTTGCCATTTTTATCCATAGTGGGAGAATAACCTTCATAAATCGAAGGGACTGAATATTTCCAATCCACTGTTCCATTTGACTTCATACAGTATAAAAAACATTGCTTATTACTATCAGCACCAAACACATAGATTTTGTTTTGATTATCAACGAGAGGAATACCCGCGTTATGGTAAGGAAAGGAATAAGCCCAAAGTATATTTCCGCTTAAATCAATTGCGGTTAAGCTGCCGGGCTGTCCATAATTTATTGCAGGACCAATTAAAGCAAAGATTGTATCGCCTCCGACAGAAAAGGAAAGCGCCGGACCTATTTTCGGGAGATAAATTTTATTGGAGATAAAACCTTCAGGAGAGATAACACAAAGAGTATCTTTAACCGGGACATATAGATTACCTGATAAATCGATTGGAAGCTGCGGATATAGATTTGCCCAGATATTAACTTTCCATTTTAATGAACCATTTTTATTTAAAGCATATAAATATTGATTAGCAGAGAAAAAATAAACAGTACTGTCCCTTGCAAGAATTGGTCCTCCATTATTCGGTACATAGCCGGGAGTATTGAATGTCCATAAATCTTTAGAGTTATGATCAACTGCGTAAAAATGATTTACTGAATCACCAAGTAGATCAGTACCCATATAAAGATTGTCATTATATCCAATAACGGGTCCACGCATAATTCCATAAGGCATATCTTTTTGCCAGGCAATATGAAGGGTACGCGGTCCGACAAATTCGGATCGTCCAGTTCCCTGAACATCACCTCTGAGAATTGGCAAAGGAGAGTTTGCAAGGGAAGGCCAAATTATTTTAACCTGCTTTTGTCCGAAAACTAAAGCTGATAATAAAAAAAAGAGCAGTAAAACTTTAATTTTCATCATATTTGCGTCTTATTTAAGTAATAGCATTTTCCTTATTGTTCTAAATTTATCTGTTTTTATTGAATAAAAATAGGTTCCGCTTGATAAATTCCGCGCATTAAATTCAACTTCATAAATCCCTTTATCTTTTATATCTGATACTAATTTTTCAATTTCCCTTCCCAAGTTATCATAAACAGCTATTTCAACAAACGATTTTTCGGCTAAATTATATGAAATGTTTGTTGATGGATTAAAAGGGTTTGGATAACACTGGGAAAGAGAATTATCTAAAACTTGATTTGATTGTCCTTTCTTTTTTTCTGGGAAATTAATACTGGGGCGTTTAACTTGTACAGTATCAGTCCGATCACTTTCAAAACCTATACCATTTATAGCAGAAATACGATAAGAAATGGGTTGGCCGTGAGTTCCCATATTTCCAACTATCTCATAGGAATTATCTATAAAGGAATTAACGTTTTTCGCTACTGTAGCGAATACTTCCCAATCGTGGTCGGGTAACAGGCGCCTATAAATGTTATACCCCGTTCTGAAGGTACCCTCTGGATCTTCAGTTGGATGTGACCATTGTAAATGTGGATGCCCTGTTGTTGCTGTTTGAACTAAATTTGTTGGTGGAGCAGGCAGCAAACCTGTCTTAATGTTAATTATTTGATGAGGAGGAGTGGTGAATTCATTCCAAATTGTTGTAGATTGAAAAGGTGTTTGGGTGCCTGAATAATAAAAACTAAGAGTTGTAACATCGAAATCTATATTTAAATCAATAAATTTAACGGGTGAACCTGGCAAATCAGAAGTCCGATAATCAATTGTAAAAAATCTTTCGGAATTATTTTGATCTTGAACCCAAATTGTAAATTGATAAAGACCTAATCCAAAATTTGTATTTGTCGTATTATAATTTGGATTCCAAGCCGCATCAAAAGCGAAAGCCTCACTATAGGGTGTTATGGCGGGTGGTCCACCTAGATAATAAGGTGTTATATTATGGTTTTAATCCCAACATAGACCATTTACAAGATCCATTT
>JARLHD010000261.1 GCA_031292435.1 Ignavibacteriaceae bacterium | reverse complement strand
TTTGAATACGAAGAGTATTTACCTTTTATTTGGTTTTCGATGATAAGAAGTGATAATCATATTGAACCATTCATTGTGGGTGAAAAAAGATTCCTGACAGATGATATGTCACCAATTATTGGGATTGTAAAGCATGAAGGATTCGAAATAGCCGCATAGATTCTTTTACAATTTAACTGCATTTTTTTTTGTTTATGGAAGGTATTATAATTGACTGCAAAAGTAAAAAGCCTGAAAATTCTCATATTCAGGCTTTCTTAGTAGCGGGGGCAGGACTTGAACCTACAACCTTCGGGTTATGAGCCCGACGAGCTACCAATTGCTCCACCCACTTACACATGACTTCTGACTGTTTTTCTGAAAGAAATGTTGATTTTTTGAATTATCTATAACCTTCTTATACCCGTTTAGTGTGCATATTTTAAAGATGTTACTAGCTGAAACTGCTGCTGAGATACTTTCTATAATTTGCTCGGTGCTTATAACAAAGAAAAGGATTAAAAAGCTTTTAAGCGAGCCCCTCTAAAATAATAATTGAAACAGTTTATTTTAATCCCTAAGTTTATAATATAATTCTACAATTATCTCAGGATGCTAAATGAACAATAGCTCGGTTCTTCGGGTGCTTCCAACTTTGCTCACCTTCTTTTTATATCTAATGTTAATAACCAATATTTCACTTGCACAATCGGAATATAATGACACATCACATACGGATAATGAAGACGAGCAATTTTATATTGATGAAGAAACCAGCACAGATAATACAGGTGAATGGATTTTTGTAAGAGACAAACCATACAGTATGATGTTATATAATGTATTCAACCGAAAAGATAAAAAAATAGAGTTTGGACTAGATATAGCTCCTGATGTCGCAGTATACTCACCAGTTAATAACAAAATGTTTCTAACTGGAAGTAATTTTGAACAAGGAGGATTGTTACTAATAATAAATACTATTACAGGAGAGGAAGAGTTAAGAAAGAGAAATTTTTATTATAACGGGCCAATGTTTTTATCTCGGGATGAATCAAAAGCCTATGTTTCTTATGAAGATACTATTGAAACTATGTTCCGAGAATCTAAAATGAAGATAGCTGTTTTTTCGACTACAAAGAACAAATTGCTGAAAACAAAAAATTTGAAGTCACTAGGACATCCAGGAGTTTGGGGATATAATTTAGTCAAAGGTAACAAAGGCAAAGGAATAATAGAGTCTGTAGTGATGAAAAATAATAAATTTATAGGTGCATATTATAATATATATGATTTTGATAATAATGTAAGTTCTCCCTTTATCTTTTATAGGCGGGGGGTTGAGCCATATTTTACAAATAATGAGAAATACCTTTCCCATCAGGATGTAGAACCATATTTCACATCTAATGGAAAATATCTTATTCTAAGAGGAATAATAGATAGCTTATCCGAAGATACTATAGTAGCATATCCTCATAACTCAGGTTATTATTTTATTTATGATATAGCGAAACAAAAATTGATTAAGACCCTAAAGTTTCCTCCTCAATGGAACCTATATCTTTATAGTGATTTTCCTGACAGTATATTTCATTTCAATGACAAAACAAGATGGACTTTAAACTTAAGTTTGGACTCAATAATCAAAACCCCATCAGGACCAACCGATTCCCCCAAAGTCATAATGTACAACCTTGGCACTACTGAATTC
>JARLHD010000260.1 GCA_031292435.1 Ignavibacteriaceae bacterium | reverse complement strand
CTAAGCGTGAGCTATCGATTGGGAAGAAGAGCATTTGATGTCTTAATTGATCGCGCACCTACTAAAATAGTCGATCAGATAAATCTGGTTATTGAAAAAATTCCTGGAGTTAAAAAGTATCACGATTTGCGCGTACGTGAAGGCGGCTCATACAAATTTGTCGAACTGAATATTCATGTTAATAAAGGATTATCTATAGAAGAAGCACATTCTATTTCTGAACAAGTCGAAGACGAAATTACGAAGAAGATTCCTCAGTGCAAGGTAACAGTACACATTGAACCGGATTAAAATCATAAATGTTTAAAATAAAACTGCCGGATTTGAGGGAGGAAATCCGGCAGTAAAGTTAGTTCAAAAAGGCATGAAAATTTTGAACTTTAGCTTGATCAAATATATTTCCTTCGTCTTTAAAAACAATGGTAATTAATCGTCCATGATTTCTAAATCACACCCCGCTCCTTTCATTTCCTTTGACCTTATTTAGTGGGCATCAAATAATTAGCGGAAAGAAAATTTAATTAGCGGAACGGTAGCGAAGAATTCTGTTTGAGCGTCAGCGAGTTAATTCTTCGCAGTGGAGCGTAATAAATTTTTAGCTGAATTATTTGCAGCCTTGAATTTTTGGTTACTTTTGTTTCAAGACAAAAGTAACGTTAATTAATCTTAAAAAAACCTTTCATATAATATCTTCACTGTCGTTAAAATAACTATCGTAATAAAAATAGGTCTGATAAACTTAGAACCTCTTTTTATTACAAGATCCGCTCCTATTCTGGCTCCTGCAATTTGTCCCACTGCCATTACTATCCCAGCAGTAAATATCACATATCCGCCAATTATAAAAATAACCAGCGAAACAACATTGCTGGTAAAATTCATTACCTTGGTATATCCGGTTGCCTTTTTAAGATTATACCCCAGTCCAATGACAAAAGCTATTGCCCAGAAACTACCAACACCTGGACCAAAGAATCCGTCATAAAAACCCAGCCCTAATCCACCTGTAAAATAAAAAACCATTGCCTTCATTCTTGCCTGTCTGTCAGTTTCACCAAGATTTGTTTTAATAAAAGAATAAATAATTATCCCTACCAGCAGAATAGGAATAATATATTTTAACACATCACTGCTTACCTGTGTTACTGTCCATGTCCCTATTGCTGAACCGATAATTGTAAAAACAATCCCGGCAATACATTCCTTTAGAATCACCACCTCCTTCTTGATATAATAATACGATGCAGTATAACTTCCGAAACTTGCTTGAAATTTATTTGTACCTAAAGCAATATGTGGAGGAAATCCCAGACTTAGCATCACTGGCAAAGTAATTATTCCTCCGCCACCTGCGATTGAATCAACCAATCCGGCAATAAAAGCTGTTAAAAACAAAATGGGGTAGTACCAAAATGTAAAAGTCAATTCTTTCCCACATTCCGCGAACAATTATCACAGTTATGGCACGCCGCTTCTCCTGGAAATCCAAAATAGTCAGAAATAAATACCCTCCTGCACTCAGTACTTTTGAAATAGTTTACCATCGATAGAAGCTTCTTATTATCATTTAATAATTTCTTCTTCATAAACTCATCATCCATCAGGATATCAGGCAGTTCATCCATTAATTCAAGGTTTTTATTCTCAATTGATCCCTCAGTTATCCCGTAACGGTCAAGCATACTTAACGCAGTTTCAATCCTGAAGTCTTTCCTGTTCTTAAAATTCATCTGTTCCCTTAGAAAATCAAACCCTTCGGAATTAGCTCTTGCAAGGTCCCTCTGCAGTAAATCATATAATGCCGAATAAAAATCAGCACTCGGATTTGACCATTTAATAAATTCCATTTGAGTATAGAGGTCTTCCTGATTATAAAGTAATTTACACAAAGAATGCTTCCCGTCTCGTCCTGCACGACCTATTTCCTGGTAATAACTCTCTATCGATGAGGGTACCTCTGCATGTACCACAAACCTTATATCCGGTTTATCTATCCCCATCCCGAATGCATTTGTAGCAAGTATTAGGTTTTCCTTCCCGTTTATAAAATCCCTCTGCCTTCTCTTTCTGAGAACATCAAACAGCTTCCCATGATAAGTTCCATGCCTAAAACCCAAATCCCCTAGCTTCTCGGAGAACCTCTCCAGAGTTTGAATCAATGCAAAGTAAATTATCCCCGATCCCTGGTATCTTTTTATTAAATCCTTTATGATCGGAAATTTCTCTTTCTCATCAAATATATCAGCCGCTTCCAGCCGTAAGTTTGGTCTCTCAATTCCCTGGTGAAAGATTTTTGTTCCACTCTCCTTAAGATTTAATTTATGGATTATATCTTTTTGCACTTCCGCTGTAGCCGTTGCTGTCAAAGCAATTGTTAGTGGATTATTTATCATTTCCCTGAACTCGCCTATTCGCGAATAATCCGGTCTGAAGTCATGTCCCCATTCCGAAATGCAATGTGCCTCATCCACAGCAAGAAGTGAAATCTTTATCTCTTTCAGTCTGTCTGTAAATTCCTTTTTTCTGAACCTTTCGGGCGTAACATATAGAAGTTTGATTCTCCCCTTAATAAATTGATTTAACCTTTGCTCCCTCTCCTGTTTAGATAATGTTGAATTTATAAATCCAGCCGGAATGTTCTTCCGCCTTAATGCATCTGCCTGATCCTGCATCAAAGCGATAAGTGGACTAATTACTATTGTTCCTCCTGCAAACATCAACGCTGGTACCTGGTAGCAAAGTGATTTCCCGCTCCCTGTCGGCATTAAAATTAATGAATGGCCTTTATCGAATACTATCCGGTTTATGATTCTTTCCTGCTCCCCGCGGAATTCATCAAATCCGAAGTACTGTTTTAATATATTAAGAGGATTTTCCAATATTATCTCAATTCCATTTATCCAATTTGCTAAATTATAAAAAAAACAACTGGCAATACGAAGTAAAACTAAAACAAATTATTAACTAACCTCTCTCCAATAAATTCTCTCTGGCCTCAATCTGGTTCCTCTGATAAATGTCACATTTACATCCTCTCAGATTACTAATTTATTATTTTGGAATTATAATATGGTCTCAACTAGATTTATTACTTCTGATGTATTATCTATTGTGTTTGTTCTAATAATAACATTACAAAATTCATATTGGGAACATGAATTTACTCGGGATGTTCAATTAAATAAAATAAATCACGACTCTGATTTTACCCCCCCCTTTAGTATCAGTCTCTGAGCCGATACAAAATAATTAACTTAAGTTCTTTACTTTATAAGGGTCATTTTCTTAGTGTAGACTGCATCATCGAAATGCAGAACATAAAAGTAAACTCCGCTTGCAAGTTTCTTGGCATCCCAATTAATTAAATAGTCTCCCTCTTTGTAATAACCATTAGCAAGTGTTTCAATCTCCTGTCCTAAAAAATTATAAACCTTAAGTGATATATTTGCTGAATGGGTGAGCCTGAATTGAATAGTTGTCGAAGGATTAAATGGATTAGGATAGTTCTGTAATAATTCTGCAGTCGTCGGGATGTTCGGCTCGTTTTGAATCCCTGTTGTTGCAAAATTCAGAGTTATTCCGCTTATCATTGTATCAATTGGAGTAATATTTAGCGAATCAGCATATGCGTCAGGATATCCGATAAGCTGTCCTATCAGTCTGTATCTGCCATATGGCAGGTTATTCAAAGTAAAAGAATTCCCTTGTAATGGTAGTGTATAGTTGAAAGGTTGATTATAGTCTAATGAATTTGCATATACAATTATTTTATTATCCAAAATATTACTGCCTATCTTAATCGTTCCGGAAATTATTCCTCCTCCGGTTGAAGAATCTCTCTGCATGGAAATATTCTTATTATTTATAATGTTATCTATTTGAATTGAATCTGCTTGTTGCCAGAATGCCGGAGAAGGACCTGAATTACTATAATATGAAGGCACGTAAAAATCAGAAAATGCCTGAAGATAATAATATCCTGGTTGAGGAATATTTACAAGATTATAATTTCCGTTAGCATCAGTAAAAACTGTATATGATTTTGTTGGTATAGAGTCTTGTAATATGGATAATTTTCCGGGAGTATGAGTACCCACCCTTATAACTACTACTGCTTTGGTTACACGTTGATTTGAAATAATATCATTTATATTTCCTGAAATTGAAAAACCGGTTGAAATCATTTTAGGCATATCTATATTTTCTGTGCTAACCGAATTCTTAATAACATGAACTATAGTAGAGGTAAATGGGTCAAATTGGCCTCCGCCAAATGTCGTATAAAAAGAGTCCTTTTCAGCAGCGATGATGTAATCACCCGCTGGCACCTGTACTGAATAATTACCATAAGCATCTGAATAAGTGGAGGTAATAAAATAATTGCCGCCGAATAGAAAATTTATCTTGGCATCTGCAATTGGACCCCCTGTTGATATTGCTCTTATATTTCCATTTATACTTCCAAGACCCTGGTTAGTCTCAAAGAAATCAATTTTTATTTTTATCGGTTCGATTTGTGTGGTCCCGTTATTATATACAAACATTGTATCTACCGAATCTTGCTGCGTTAAATAATAATATCCGGCAAGAATGCAGTCCATATGTACTGTGTCGTTTGGAGCAAGGGTGAAAGGATAATTGCCGTATTGTGAAAACCGGATAAAATAGAGCTCTGGTTTTTTATAATTTATATTTACAATGGTTAAAGGGGCATTTCCAACATTAATAAATTTAACGTCTGTGATCCTGTTAAAAAGACTGCCGAATTCTAAATGATCGGGCGTTACCTTCAGTATCCCTTGACCTAATGGGTTAAAATACAATACAATAATTAAAAAAGTAGTATATAGTAACTTCTGCATGCTTGGTTTATAAAATTAGAATAAGTATAATATAAGTGTTTAAATATCCAAAAAAGTGACAACTGTTGAAGTACGGAAACTTAAACTATATAAACTTCACTCAAAATGAGTTAGACGAACTATTTGTTAACTCAAAAAATGGGGATAATAAAGCTTTCGAAGCACTTTCCGGATATGTTCGCCATATCTCCTTTAGCTATTTCCAGTCAAAACAACGAAGCGGTAAAATAATAAATATCGATGATGTTGACGATCTTACTAATAACGTTTATTTATCTTTTGCCGAGCAATACACAAAAATTGATAATCTTGAATTTTGGTTAAGAAGAGTAATGTTCCTCAATTTTGTTAACTGGTATAAGAAATATAAAAATTCAAGACTTTTGGAACTTACAGAAGCCAACTTCATCGAAAATAACGAATTTAATCCTGGGGATAGCGTTGATGTACAGAAAATCCTCGTTAACCTCGATCATCTAAGTCAGGAAAAACAGAAAGTTATTAGAATGCGTTTCTGGGAAGATCTGAAGTTTAGCGAGATCGCAGAGAATTTAAATAAATCAGAAGATGCAGTAAAGAAAATGTTCTATAGAACGATTGAAGAACTTAAGGATATGATGTAAATGTCACCTTTTAAAAGTATTTATTACTGTTGTTAGTAAAGTCAATAATCGTGTAAATGGAAGAGATGGATAAAAATAATGGTAAGTTGAGTAAATTTGAAAAAATAATTAAAGATTCCTTTCATCCTACTGTAGAGGAATTGGGCAGCTATATACTATTTAAAAATGGTATAGAGGATGATAAATCAATTCTAAAATTAATTCCGCAGATCGATCAGCATTTAAGAAAATGTTCAAAGTGCAATAGTCTTTTCCTGGAACTGAATAATGAGTATGTTAACCTTGATAATTTTTTGCTGGAACGGAAACCTCTGGCAGTAGATACAAAATCTCAGCCGGCTCAAAAACTTCTAAAATCTTCTGCTAAATATTTTAAGTTTTCAGGTGTTGCCCTTGCCATTATTTGCCTTCTTATTTTTGGTATGTTTTCTGTCTCTCACCTGGTAACTCCTGCATCCATTAAATATGCCCAAATTGGCAATATCGCAGATCTTTATGAGACCAGGGGAAGAGTATCTGATGATTTTCAGGAGAGTCTTAAATCCTTTGAAAATCGGGATTATGATGGTACTGTTAATTGGTTGAAGAAGGATATCGTTGATAATAGGGGAGATGAAACAATCTTCTATTCCTACTATATTCTCGGCCTCGCTTACCTTGAATCCTCTAAAACTGATTTTATTGGACTATTTCCTTCTTATGATAATATTAAAGTTAATAATGGCATCTCAGCTCTTAATAAAGCCCTTCAGCTTAATAATTCCGGCAGGTTCCTTAATATAAATCTTGATATATATTTCTTTCTCGCAAAAGCAGATCTCATGATGAATAATTTAATCAATGCAAAAACTAATTTGAAAAAAGTTATAAGCGAAAAGGGAAGCAATATGAATGAGGCCAAAATGATTCTTTCAGGACTTGAATAATTGTGTTATTGACTGATGCAAAAAATATCACTAATAATTATTCTATTTGTTTTTGCTCTTTTCCCCGCTAAACAAATTAAGAATTATGAAAATAATAATAATTTCGCTGCTGATCCTCTCGATTCCCTAAGGATTCAGGTTGTCAAAAATGGCTGGAACAATTCTGAATTAGCTTCATATCAGTTTCACATACTTAATTCCCAAATCAGTATTAAAAAAGAAGATGAAGATATTGAAAAACTTCCTGTCTCTTTTGAAAGAACTTTCCTTTATTCCCTTGTTCTTAAACGGGAATTGAAATTTCAGGAAATGTTTGATTCTCTTTTTTCAGTTTTACACTCATCACCCGAATATTTAGAATATTATGACGAATTAAGTTTTGCTGCCTCTGCTACTAATAGAAGTTCTTTGATCGAATCTTATTTTGAAAAGAACAATTCTCTTGGGGCTGGATTCCGGTCGTATCTTCTTGGTTTATTGAATCTGTCTGATAGTAAATCAAAAGCTGCCCTTGAATACTTGCTCAGCGCCTTGAAATCTGATTCTCTAAATCCTCACATTTTATATCAGCTGTCTTTCGCCTATCATGATATTGGGGATTATCCAAAGGCACTTTATGTTCTTAATAAATCAATGGTTCATAACACTAATGACCAATATCTGAAAGCCCAGATTTTATTAGCTATGGGGTCCGTTTATTATCTTTCCGGTGAAACAGACAATGCGGAAAAATATTATTTGGAGTCTTTCCGGAATGCTTCGACTTTAAATGACTCTCGTACAAAATCTCGTGCTATGGTTGACCTCGGAATAATAAATGATATTAAAGGCAATTCGAGCGAAGCAAGAACTTATTTTTTTGACGCTCAGAAAATTGCTGCGGATATAAATGATATTGAAGACCAGGCCCTTGCTTTTTCAGAACTGGGTGTATCTCTGTCGTTTACCAATAATCTTATTGAAGCTAAACATAATTATCTGAAAAGTTATGAAATGTATAAACTTCTTGGAAATTGGGGCAGGCTTTCCCTTCTTTCAGATAATATTGCCAAAATATATATGACAATGTTCGATTACCACTCAGCTCTTAAATATTATAACCAGGGTATCCGGTTTGCTGGTGATAATAAAAGAGCACGTATTCTGAATTTAATTGGTCTTGCCGATGTCTATACTAATCTGTCCAATTATTCTAAAGCCATTGACTATTATAATGAAGCTAAAAATTTAAATAGCGGGATAAATGAACTTTCTTTGAAAGCTGAAGTTAACAAAGGTCTGGGTATCCTGAATTATAATCTGGATAATTATGAAAATGCACTTCATTATTTTAATTCTTTTGAAGAAACAACACAGAAATCCGGTTATCTGTATATGGAAGCTGACGCATGCCATAAAATGGGGATCTGCCTGATGCAGATTGATAGCTTAAAAAAATCAGGTGATTTATTATTGAAAGCTGAAACATTGGCTCAAAAAACCGGCGATAGTTACCTTGCGGCTCTTTGCTATACTGATTTTGCTTTATTAAATATTAAAATGAATAATCATGCAGGTGCCATTGAATCTATTAAAAAAGCTAAAACCCTCGCCGCAAATGGAAAATTTTATTACCTGGATGCGAGGATTGAGTTAATTGAAGGAGATATATCTGATAACTTTGCGAATGCTAAACTTCATTACGATGCTTCACTTTCTATTAGTAAAAAGATAAGTAATTTTGATCTCCAGATTGAATCTTATTCCTCTCTTGCTTTATTGTTTGATAAAAATAATCTTTCTGATGCTGCTCGTTCTTATTATAACTCTGCAGTAAATCTTGTAGATGATATTTCACGCCCCTTATTTAAATCTAATGATATTCAGATTTCATATATTTCCTCAAAGCAGGATGTTTATTCCTCTTATGCTGGATTTCTATTGAAACAGAAAGATTATGTTAATGCCTTCTCACTTATAGATAAATCTCGCTCAAGAAATCTTATGCAGAACCTGACTAATCTTAAATTGCAGTCTCTTATTAAAGATGAAAAATCGTTGGACAGGCTTTATGAATATAACTGGATGATACACTCAGCTATTTATTCTAAGAGACAGGTTGATTCAATTAGTTTACAATATAATGTTTTCAAAAAGGATCTGGTTTCTGCCGATAATCAACTATCCGAATTCCTCGATAATAAATCAACTTTGAGTATTTCTGGAATTCAGGACAAATTAAACACTGGTGAGAACATTTTGTCTATTTATAGTACAGATGATAACACATATTTATTCCTGATTAACAAAAAAGGATTTCAGACATTTAAAACAGGTATACCAAAGAACGGGGTTATAAAACTTTTATCCTCTGTGTCTCCATATTATAGCCGGGAGGGTAGCTCACAAATTTCATTCTATAATCAGGATCTTTTTTCCTTTAATTCATCTGGATCGTTTGAGCTATATAACAAATTATTGAAGGAAGCCTTAAGTAAAATACCTAAACAGGAAAAAATTATAGTCGTCCCTTCAGTTGAATTGGTTGTCTTACCTTTTGATTTCCTTGTCGCTGGATTTGATAAAGAATCAAGTTCCTATAGCTATGCTGATAAACATTTCCTGATTTATGATTATGATTTTTCATATTCAACCTCTGCCTCTGCATTTATAACTGAAAAGGGAAATCATCTTTCTAATTCTAATAAATCTTTGGTTGTTGGTGATCCTGCAATCGATACTCATCTGAATGGTTTTTCTGAAAGAAGAGGTTTGTTAAATGATAATCAAGGCATTCAGCGTAGTTTTGCATTGCTCCCCCTCAAATATTCAAAGGAAGAGGTCTCTGAAATAGGTAATATTCTCGGTGCTGATAAAATATTAACTAATAAAGATGCAACTGAATCAAACTTTAAACGGGATGCTGAATTTCGAAGTATTATTCACCTGGCTACCCATTCCTTTCTATTTAATAAGCAGCCGGTTATCTTTTTTTCAAATATAGCTGATAAGGATAATGACGGAATCCTGGAGGCTTCTGAAATTGTACAACTTAGATTGAATTGCGACCTTGTTGTCCTTAGCTCATGTAACTCAGGCTTGGGAAGATTAGATGAATCTGAGGGTATTATAGGAATGTCAAAAGCATTCTTTGAAGCAGGTGTAAAAAGTATAATTGTTTCTCTCTGGGAAGTGAATGATAAATATACTTCCAGGCTTATGACTTTATTCTATAAAAAACTTAGCAGCGGATTAGATAAATCAGAAGCCTTGCGTCAGGCCAAAATTGAATTTATTAAAGAATATTCTCCTAATCCATATTATTGGGGGGCATTTGTATTGTCTGGCGACATTTCAAAAATTAGAATAATAAATCCTTCTTATTCCTATAATTTAAATTTCTGGCTGTTAGTTTTAGCACTTATAATCCTCTCCGTTTTCATTTGGAAATTTACCATAAAAAAGAAAGCTTAAGTTTCATATCAATTTAACTAACTGTTCCTGTCTCACTTCCCTTTACCCGGATTATCACACAACTTAAAACCTGATTTGAATTGTCACATTTTCTTTAATTCTAATACTATACTTTTTTAATACATAAGCTACATTGGTATTTCACAATTGAAAGTATCATCTTTATATGAAAATTGCTGTTGAAGCAACCACGATTGGTCCAAAGATAACAGGAACAAATAGATTCCTGAATTGTCTTATTGAACAATTAAATTATCTTGGGAATGAACTTTTGTATTTCCAACCGGGAAACAAGTCCGGCTTAATGAAATATTTTCCTGATACTGTACAAAGACATTATTATAGGCAATTTAATCTTAAAAAAGAGATTGAAAGCTCTGTAGCAGATTGCGCTATATTTCCTGACTATTTTATACCTGATAATTTTAATAAACCTTCAGCAGTTGTTATACATGACCTTTCTTTTATCTCTCACCCTCAGTTTTATTCTAATAAATTTGTGAAATATTATTCTTATAAACTCAGGAAAACATTAATTCAAAACCCCTTAATACTTACCGTTAGCAATCATACTAAGAATAATATAATAAAATATTTAGGTATTAAGACTGATAATATTTATTTGGTTCAGGGATATTCAAATATGAGGAGTGCTCAATTTGAACATAACCATGTGAGTCTGAATAATTTTCCATACCTACTGTATGTGGGACACATCGAACCCCGGAAAAATTTAATATTTCTTGTTAATGGATTTAAGCAATGGAAAAAACGAGTCGGGGTAAATATTAAATTAAAAATTGTAGGTGAATTGTGGATAAAATCCAGGGAACTATTAACTCTTATGAATGATAGCCGAAATGATCCTGATATTGAGTTTATCGGATACGTTTCTGATGATAAACTTGCAGATATTTATTGTAAAGCTTCGGGTTTTGTACATACAAGTTTTGAAGAAGGCTTTGGTTTCCCTGTCCTCGAAGCCATGAAGTTTAATCTGCCGGTTATCACTACTAAAGGAATTGCAACAGAGGAAATTTCTACCCCGCTTTCCATTGCTATTGATCCTAATTATATTCTCGGTTACTATAGTGCCTTGGATAAAATGTTGTCGTATGTATGCAATAACGTGCGGCCTGAATATAATATCAAATATTCTCCTTCTCTTATGAGAAATCAATTGTCTGGCATTCTGGATATTCTTGAATCAAGAATAAAAAAATCACCTCATTTTCGTATTAACAGGTCGTTAACTAACGAGGAGGCACTGGAAAAAACACTTGTTTATGCAGCTATGTTCAATTATGGAATAAAAGTGGATAAAATACATGAACAGCTCTTTGATAGATTAATAAATAAATTCGAACTCGATAGAATTATTGAAAGATATAAAGTTGCAAATCTCATAACTGAATCGAATGGATACTTCTATCTTAATAATAGAGTAAAAGGATTCTATAAAAAAAGCACTGCCCGGGTTGACAAAAATAAATTAAATAAGTTATTGTACTTCCTTAACAAAATACCATTTATCTCTATGATTGCCTTTAGCGGCGGGACTGCATTATATGGACTCTACAATCATGATGATATCGATCTCTTCATAATAACTAAACCTTATACCGTTTATATTGTTTATTTACTTATCCATTTGTACTCCTTGTTATCTGATTCAAGAAAAGAATTGTGCGCTAATTATCTGATAGATGAAACTAATTTAGAAATTAAATATTCGCATGATTTCTATACGGCACACCAGATTATTACTCTTTCTCCTTTTAAAAATGAAAAGATGCTCGGTCATTTTATATCAAAGAATTCATGGATTTCAAAATTCTTCCCTAATTTCAAAATTATAAATCTTGATCCTAAAACATCGGGGAAGGGCTATATTATTATAAATCCCCTTAACCTGACTATTATGTTATTATATAAATTTCTATATAAAAACAAACTGGATAAATTAAAACTGGATGGCTCAATGGTAATTACAAAAAACTGCCTTAAGCTGCATTCGAATGACAACAGGTATAAAATAAGTAGTGAATTTCAAAAAACGTGGAACGACTTCCTGGAGAGAAAGGAAAATAAATCTAAACTAAACAAACATTTGGTATTAAAATGAAAATATTAATTGGTCAGTCTTATTTCCGGGTTTTGGATCCCAAGGAACTTGAAAGGCAAATGCCGTATCCTCCCCTTGGCGCTTTATATGCTGCTACAATCTTGAGGAATATGGGACATGAAATAATTTTCTACGATGGGATGTTGAGCAAAGATCCTGAAGATTTTATCGAAACAATAATTTCATCAGCACCTGACTTACTATTAATATATGATGATGAATTTAACTATCTTACTAAAATGTGTCTCTCTAATATGCGGGATGCTGTCGTCTGGTTTATTAAATTCGCTCATGGACTCTCAATTCCAAGTGTGGTGTATAGCTCCGATGCTGTGGATTATTTTAAATATTATTTCGACGCTGGCTGTGATGCAATTATCTATGGTGAGGGGGAAGTAACTCTTAAGGAAGTCGTAAATTCATTTGCTGGACATCGCTTTGCATCTGAAAGGAAAAATATAAATGGATTAAAGTATTTGGAAAATGGCAAATTTCATATCACACCTCCTAGAAAAATGATTGAAGATCTCGATCTTTTGCCGGATCCTGATTATTCCTTTGTTGATATTGAGGCTTATAGAAAGATTTGGATTGAGAATCATGGCTATTTTTCTCTAAATATCTCTACTACTCGTGGTTGCCCTTATAAATGTAACTGGTGCGCAAAACCAATATATGGAAAATCTTATAACTCAAGAACACCCGAATATGTGGTTAAACAAATTCATGAGCTGAAACAAAAATATTTAATTAACCATTATTGGATAACTGATGATATCTTCGGGTTAAAACCTGGATGGATTAAACAATTTAATTCTGAATGTAAAAAATGGCATATCAATCTGCCTTATAAATGTTTGTCCAGACCCGACCTTCTTTTACGCAGCGACATACTATTCCAATTAAAAGAATCTGGTTGTAAAACTATTTGGATTGGTGCTGAATCAGGTAGTCAGAAAATTCTCGATAATATGGAAAAGGGAATTACTGTTGATCAGATTTATGAAACTGCAAAAAGAACTCATCATTTGGATATGGAAATCGCCTTCTTTATCCAGTTTGGATATATAGGTGAGGAATGGAGTGATATTAAACTCACTAGAAAAATGATTAGAAAGTGTATGCCGGATGATATAGGCATATCAGTTTCTTACCCTCTGCCCGGTACTAAATTCTATTATATGGTAAAAGAACAGATGATGCAAAAAACAAATTGGAAGGATTCTGCCGACTTGGATTTAATGTTCATCGGTAACTTCGGAAAATCATTCTACAAACTCCTGCATCGGTTTGTTCATACGGAGTATAGATTATTAAGTATTATACAAAAGAGGACTTGGAAAAAACTACCATACCTCCTTGTTTACTTTATTCGCTATGTGAAATACGGTACAAAAATAACTTGGTATGTAATTCAGAAAACTATTCCATATAAAAACCTTCGACCTCAGGTCTCCGGTATTTGAGCCAGTATTTCTGCAATGCCTTAATTTCATAAGGATATGAATAAATATTCCTTTTATATCGTAATGTTGATAGAGATCTTATTATCCTTCGCTGGATAGGCAAAAGTTTATAGTCTGAAATAGTAGGGTAGTATCCATTTAGTACAGTTTCAAAGTTGTGTATCTTATCAACCATCTCAGCTGTCAACCAGGGGGTCAGTGGATTATGGTGTGTATCAAATTTTTCCCATTCAGGTTCAAGCCATTCATCAAGATTGTTCGGAAAGTGGAATCCAAGTTTTTCTGATTGTAATAATAGTTCAGAACTTTCTGTAGGGACCGGACTGAATATATAAATTATTATCTCTGTTGAAGGATTGATATCTTTTATCCTCTTTATAAAATCAATGTCATCATCAATCTGCTTCATCACTTGTTTAGAAGTTTCAGCTGGAAATCCGAGTATAAAAGAATATTCCGGTATTATCCCGTAATTTTTCATCCGGCCGGCAAATGCCATTGTCAGTTGTCCCGTCTGCGTTCCACCCTTGTCCATTTTACTTAGCAGATCGTCATTACCGCTCTCGGCTCCAAAAAAGATCATCCTGCATCCCGCTTCTGACATAATCGAAAGTGTTTTGTCACTAAATTTATTCATGGTGTCTATCCTGCTTTCCCCCCACCAGTTTATATTTTCATTTCTTATGAGATTGGAAAAATCAGATGCCCTTTTTTCTGAAACAAAAAAGTTATTGTCAAAAAATTCTATTGCATTAATCCCGTAACTATCCTTTAATTGTTTTATATCATTGTAGACATTTATAGCTAATCTGGCTTTCCAGCGCGCGTTGAATATCGGTACTATTCCGCAGAATGCACATGTAAAAGGACATCCCATACTTGAATGGTATGCAAAAGTTTTGCTCCCAAGAAAAGTTTTTCCTATATAGTTTCTGATAGGATAAAATTTATTTATAGCTTCATATGGAAGTGGAGGTAATGTATCCTGATCCGGTATCTCTGCCTTATGAGTAGTTATTATTTTATTATCCTCCCTGAAGATTAAATTTTCAATATTATTCAAGGACGAGTTATTATTTAAAGCATCAAGCAATTTGGGAAATGCATAATCTCCCGGACCCTTAATAATGAAATCTACATATCCGGATGTAATTGAAGTCTTCGTATGGTTTGATGCAAAATATCCTCCCCATATAATTATAATTCCGGGATATTGTAATTTTACTTTTATCGTTACTGGAATCGCTTGTTTCAACTGGGGACCTGGCATCACTGTGCTGGCGAAATATTTGAAATTTCCAGATTTGATGTACCTTTCTATCTTTATCCACGGATCAATTTCAAAATTACCGTCAACAATCACATATTCGTATTTGTTATGTATGGATGCTGCAACTTGAAGTATCGATAGGGGTACACGCCTGTTGTATTTACCACTTCTTGGATTAAAGAAAATTATGCCATTCATCACTACTCTAATAATTTGTTTTCATTAGATAGTATATAGTAAAAGAAATATGTGACAAATTGTCACTATTATTTTTTCCTCTTAACTATCTGTATAAAAATATAACCAATTAAATTAATAACGCCATGATATTCGCAGACAAAATTAAAACAATGAAAACAAATTTCTATGTGAGGAGAGGACATAGCATACTTGATTCTCGGGAAGCCTATAAATTATGGTCTCAATTTTATGACTCTGAAAATGATAATCTTGTACTTCATTCAGATTCAATTATACTGAAAAAACTCTTAGCCATGGCTAATTTGAATGGGAAAACTATACTTGATTATGGCTCAGGTACTGGAAGAAATTGGAATGAATTGTTAGGTCATCATCCTTCAAGAATAATTGGATGTGATAAATCACCGGAGATGCTGAATGAACTGAAAATTAAATATCCTGCTGCAGAAACCTATTTGGTCGGTAATAATAAATTAGATTTTCTGAAAAATAAACAGTGCGATACTATTATTTCTACTCTTGTGGTTTCTCACATTCAGGATATTAAAAAAATTATTTATGAATGGAATCGTGTTCTTAAGGATTCCTGTGATGTTATTATTACTGATTTACATCCTATATTGTTTAGGAAAGGTGGCGCCAGGACTTTTAACCACATTGGGAGCACTTATAAGATAGAAAATTTTATTCATGATGTCTGGAGAATTGTGGATTTGTTTTCATTCTTGGGCTTTTGGAAAGTGAATTTAATTGAAGAATTTATTGATGAGGACGTCAAACCATTCTATGTTAAAAAAGATGCTCTCAATGTATATGAAAAATTCAAAGGACTGCCGTTTATTTATGGGCTTCATTTAAGCCGTATGTATGCTGATAAAAAATATTAGCATTCTCGGTAATACTAAAGAACATATCAGTATTGGAACTAGGGGGAAAATTATTACTAAAAACTATTCTAACGATCTTGAATTGGACTTCCATGGAGCAATTGCTTTTCCGGGACTTATAAATTCTCACGATCACCTTGAGTTTAATTTATTTCCCAAATTAGGAAATAAAATCTATGAAGATTACGTCGAGTGGGGGAATGATATTCACTCCAGGAATAAAACAATAATTGAAAAAATTAAAAGCGTTCCCTATGAACTAAGGTTCCTTTGGGGATTGTATAAAAATTTGTTATGCGGGGTTACTACAGTCGCGCATCATGGTAAAGGTAAAGTTATAAATGTTAAAGGAATGCCCGATGTTATCAGCCGGTATAATTATCTGCATTCCATTCGGCTTGAGAAGCTATGGATATTTAAATTAAATCTTCGTTTAAATAATAATCCTTTTGTCCTCCATATCGGTGAAGGGACTAATACTAAATCATATCACGAAATAAATGATCTGATAAAATGGAATATCACCCGCAGAAAAATTATTGGCGTCCATGGTGTTTCGCTGGATCTTGACAATAGCAAAAAGATTGCTGCCCTCGTTTGGTGTCCGGATTCCAATATTTTCCTTTATAATCAAACTGCAAACTTGCCTGAAGTAAAAAAAGGAACAGATATTCTGTTCGGCTCTGATTCAGGTTTGAGTTCCGATTGGAATATTTGGAACCATATAAGATTAGCCAGAGACTTGAAATATTTGAATGAAATAGAGTTGTTCGAAAGTTTATCCTCAAAAGCTGCCAGGATATGGGGGCTTGATAATCTCGGTTCTATTTCGGAAAATAAAATAGCGGACATCATCGTGGCAAATAATAATTCCGGTGGTGAATGGAGTAATTATTTTAATACCAACCCTGAAAATCTCCTCCTGATATTAAAAGGCGGACAAATAGTTCTGCTTGATCAGGAATACGAAAATATAAACCATATCATCGATAGATCTGACTTTGACCTTATTGCGATAAACAATGTTGGAAAATATATTCGCAAAGGAATAAAAGATCTTGTCGATAATATAAGCCGGTATCTTCCGGATTATAAATTTCCCTTTACTGTATTGAATTAAATAATGATTCTAGCTAAAGAACTAATCTCATGTTAATTATTATTTCGGTTTGAATTCTGCTGTTAATATAAAATGATCCGCATATCTGTTAAAGGGGAAAAAATGTGAAAGCTTTTCATCCCAATATGTAAGTCGCTTATATATTCTTGGGTAACGTTTTGGAAAATTCTCCATATATGGCGGAGGGGATATCGATGCAAGACCCTGCAGTTCTATTATTTGGTAATCCCTGCCTAATGCTTTTATAGTTTCAGATACTGAATAATAAAACACCGGGAATCTAATTCCTTCTACATTCGCCCATATTCCTCTCTTTTTCATTCGTCTGAATGCAGTTTTAATTTGTCCCTTCAATATAAGCGCTGTTTCCCACGGACAAAACGGTGGAATTATAACCATTGTTACCTTCCCCCCTGGTTTTAGAATTTCTCTAAATTGACTGAATATAAGTGAAAGATCATCTGCACAATTCACCCCTCCGAAATTTGAAAAGATATAGTCAAAAGACCTATTTTCAAGTCTGTCTAAATCAGTGAATGAAAGAACCTGGTATGAAACCAATTTATTAAGCCTTAACCGGTCAATCTTATCTCCTAATTTTTTAATCATCCCTTCGGCAATATCAATGCAGTGTATCCTGAATCCCATGTTTCCTAAATACACCGCATCAATACCTGTACCGGCATTAAGCTCAAGGATCACATCTCCTTTCTTCAAATGTCTAAATAAATGTCTCTGAGTAATGGAACGCATCCATTTTAAAATCTTATTCTTTTCTTCATAATCGTCAAAGTTTTCAGATTGTCGAGAGAATGCCTCATTTACTTCATTAACCATTTGCTTTAAATCAACACTATTTAATATGATTAAAAAAATAATAACCAATTTATTACATTCTTGTTAAGACTCATGACACTTTTTCTAATTAGGACTTACTATAACTCTTTAACTTATTTTATCTTATAGCATTAGAAGGAGAAAATATGAAAAATCTAATTCTTTCTATTTCAATCATCTTTTTAATCTTCTTTAATATTAAAATTTATTCGTTTCCACGATTTGCACTAAAAGCTGGAAGTAATTGTATCGACTGCCATGTAAATCCAACAGGAGGCGAAATGAGGAATGATAGGGGGTGGAATATGAGCCAAAAATACTTAACTATGTCTCCTCGTGATACAGCATTTAAAGTTTCAAATAAAATAGGTGAGAACATAAGGTTTGGCGTGGATATTAGAGGGCAGATTCTCGGAACATTAGGAAATTACAAGAGAATTGATTTCCAAAATATGTCCGGTGTACTTTATACTAATGTCGATTTATCAGAGCAAATAAATGTTTTTGCAAGGTATGATTTTGAAAATGCTGTGTGGGAAGGCTTTGGTGTTGCACATATTTTGCCTAATAATGGGTATATAAAAGGGGGTACTTTTATTCCTAATTTTGGTATCCGTTTGGATGACCATACAGCCTATACTCGTGGTGGCGATATGGGATTTATAACAAATCAGAAATTGGGATTTATCTATGATCCCTACTATGTTGAAACTGGTGGTGAGGTTGGTCTCTATTTTTCAGATTATTCGTTTCTAACTGTAAGTATCGGTAGACCTATTGGACGTCCCGCTCAACCATTATTAACAAACGATCCCTCATATACTGCCCGGCTTCAGTTTAATCCTTCTCTTTCTGAAGATGTAAATTTATTATTCGGCGGCTCATGGCATCGGTTCCGAAGCACCTACACTTTTCCCCAAAGTATTGCTGATATGTATGGCGGGTTTGCTGGAATATCTATAGGTAATTTTACACTCATGGGTGAATATGATATCGCAAAAAATTATCTCATTATTAATTCTTTAACAAATGCTCTTATGATTGAAGCTTCTTATAGAATTATTAGGGGATTGGATGCAGTTGTTCGATATGATCGTATTGACCCGTCTACAAATACCGCAAATGACGACCATTCCAGGGTCGTCATTGGTCTCGATATTTTCCCTTTCCCGTTTGTCGAGGTGATTCCTCAGTATAGAATTCAAATGGAACATCCCGATATTCCGGATAACGCTTTTAATCTTCAATTCCATTTTTTCTATTAATCACACCTCTTAATTGCTGAACCCTGTCAATTGGGTTCAGCATTTTATTCATAACCCCTATTTCTTATTTGTTGCTCTGTAACAAGATTCCCGGATTTAGTCAATATTTAATGTCCCTTTATCAATTTAAATACCACTTTATTTCTATAGCGCATAAAAATGGCTCAAAATATCGTTCAAATAATGATTAACTATAAGGAACATAAAAATGGAAAAGAATATAAAGCTGGTTGCTCTATTATTAATTCTATTTATGATATCTGCAATCATTGTAATTCCTGGCTGTAAATCAAACAGCACTACTGCACCACCCTCCGGCGGTGGCAGCACTCCTGGTCCAAATGAAGTTTGGATGCAGAACATTGCTTTCAATCCCGCATCTAAAACCATTTCCGTTGGTACAACTATAACATGGACTAATAAAGATAATACCACTCATACTGCTACAAGTGGCGTCCCAGGCTCTCCGGATGGACTATTCAATTCCGGAAATCTAAGTAATGGGGGCACATTTTCATTTAAGTTTACTACAGCAGGAACTTTTAAATATTACTGTCTAATTCATGGTGCTATGATGACAGCTACCATGACTGTTCAATAAAAATAACTTAACTTATTTAACCTCCGCATAGCTGAAACTGGCGGGGAAGTGCCCGCTGAAATCCGGCATTTCCCCGCCTTACTTTTTTTATAAAAACTCTTCTATTTTGCATATATTAACCCCCTGATGCAATCAATTAAAGAACATATTAATAATACTATCGTATTATCTTACCCGGTAATAATTGGACAGGCTGGCATTATTATGATGGGGGTTGTGGATAATCTGCTCGTCGGTGGTCTTGGCGCTTCTGCTCTTGCAGCTGCCTCAATAGCTAATAGTCTCTTTATTTTAATTTTCATATTAGGTATTGGTATATGCACTGCCGTTACCCCATTAGTGGCAATATCCGTGGGAGCTCAAAGAAAACATGAGTGTGGAACAATTTTCACAAATGGACATATAGTTAATATTGTCATAAGCTTCCTCCTTATGCTTATAACATATTTTTTGGCAGATTTTTTCTCTGTTTTGCATCAGCCTGCTCAGGTCGTTAGGCTGGCTGCTCCATATACTAAAATACTCTCTCTTTCTATGATTCCCGTCTTGATTTTTCAAACAAATAAACAGTTTATTGAGGGACTTTCTGTTATGCGCCCCGGTATGGTAATTTCTATTACAGCAAATATCATCAATGCTTTGGTAGGTTGGACTTTGATTTATGGTAAATTCGGTATGCCTGCCCTTGGTTTGAATGGGGCTGGTATAGCTACCTTTTGTTCGCGCATTTTTATGGCATTCTCTATATCATTATATATTTACTACTCTCCGAAATTTAAAGATCTGAACCTAAGCCTCAGAATAAAACATATTAAATATTCAATTGTAAAAAAAATACTGTCGCTCGGTGTTCCAAGTGCAACACAGTATTTCTTTGAAGTTGGTGCTTTTACTTCAGCAGCTATAATGGTAGGTTGGCTTGGCACTAATCAGCTTGCTGCTCATCAGATTGCTCTCAATCTTGCTTCAATTTCATTTATGTGCACTTTGGGAATTTCAACTGCTGGTAGTATAAGGGTCAGTATTGGTGTAGGTCAGAAAAATATTACCGAAACAAGACGTGCAGGCTTTGTTGCTATTTTACTCGGCGAAGCTTTGATGGCTTTCTTTGGACTTATATTTATTGTATTCCGGAATATTCTGCCTGCCTTTTATATAAAAGATCCTGCAGTTATTCCAATTGCATCTTCCTTGCTTATCATTGCCGCCCTATTTCAGATTTTTGATGGAACTCAGGCAGTTGGAATTGGTATTCTTAGAGGATTAACTGATGTCAAGGGACCTACCTTGGTCACTTTCATCGCCTATTGGATTATTGGTCTGCCCGTAGGATATCTTTTGGCTTTTCACTATAACCTTGGTGTTCAGGGCGTTTGGATTGGACTCATGTTTGGACTAATTACTTCCGCAGTACTTCTGACTTTAAGGTTTAATCATAAAAGTAAACAGTCTGTTGCATTTTAATCTGTAATCACTTCAGTAATAAGTCCTCTTTCAATCTCTTCGAAATAATAATTCCTGACTTTTAATTTGTTATCCCTGTATCGCCATACCTCTTCTGGATTCCTATCTTCAGGTATATACTCTGAGTCCTTGGATTTCTTGTTATTGCTTGTAATTACATAAAATGGTTTATTGTAATACATGCATAATATTGCCAGGTTACGGCTTCCGGTTTTATTTACAATATTTCCGGTTGATAATATCTTATCAGCACCTGTTATAACTGCATCAATTAATGGCAAATATGAGGCACAGGAAAAATCAGTAATAAATTCTACAGGAATTCCATGTTTTATTAAATTCTTTGTCAGAATTCTTCCTTCATTTCTCGGTCGTGATTCGGTAACAATAACCTCTAATTTATTATTTACTTTTATTAAACGTGTTAAAAAATTAGCGATGGTAAAACTGTTTGATAGCGTCAAAATTTTTGAACTCTTAAGAAAATATTCATTTCCATTCGCAAATATATTTTCGTTCACTTTATTCTCATAATCATCATAAAAATCAATTGTTCGCGTGAGTGCGTCTTTGTCACCCAATGTAGCTTCTATTTCATCCAGGTAATTTAGAACAATCGAAAAATCAATAAACCGTTTCCTCCCTTCCGCTATAATAAGTGACAAATATTCTGTTCTCCCCATATCTTCCCTCATTATTTTGTTTAGTTTATTAAGAAGTGATGAAGACCCCGCTGTACGGTCATCAAATAACGATATTATATTCTTTTTTAGGTTCATAGCTTATTCTTAAATTAAAGATAATATTCTATTTTTAATCTGTCTTCCATCAAAAGCATTGCGTTTAATTTTATAAATAATCAAAATAAGTGTAATTTTTATCATGGAATATTTACTCAGTTTTTTTATGTATACCTGTTGAAAAATTATAAGCTGATTCTCCAATATGATGGTACCAACTATGCTGGATGGCAGATTCAGTTCAATGCAATATCCGTCCAGGGTATTTTGCAGGATAATATCAGCCTGATTATAAATGAGAGCATAAATCTTATCGGTGCCGGCAGAACTGACTCCGGTGTCCATGCACTTGGACAGACTGCTAATTTCCGAACAGAAAAAGTACTTGATCTTTATCGATTTAAACATTCATTAAATTCCATTATCCCCCGCGATATAGCCGTTAAATCTATTGTTGAAGTTGGTGAGGATTTTCACTCAAGATATGACGCAGTCAAAAGAAGCTATATCTATCTTATTTCTAAAGGTAAATCTCCCTTCTATGATAAATATTCCTGGTGGTATCATGGACCCCTGAATTGTGATAAATTAAATTCTTTGTCTGAATATCTTATCGGTGAAAAGAATTTTACTGCTTTTTCCCGCAAAGCATCAGAAACTGAAAATAAGTTCTGCCATATCCATAATATCCGCTGGAAAGATTGGATGGGTCACCTCATCTTTTATGTGGAAGCTGACCGCTATCTCCACGGAATGGTCAGAACAATAGTGGGAACTCTTCTGCACGCTCTTAAATTAAATTTAAATATTGACTATCTTAGCAGCGTAATAAATTCAAAGGATAGGGAATCCGCCGGTGAGGCTGTTCCTGCTAAAGGTTTGTTTCTTTATAAAGTAAAATATTAATGACTATGGATAAATATATTGATCTAAGAAGTGATACTGTCACTCGTCCCTCTCCGGCTATGCGTAAAGCTATGTTTGAAGCCGAAGTAGGCGATGATGTTTTTCAGGAAGATCCTACTGTAAATGCCCTGCAGGATTATGCAGCTGAACTTCTCGGTAAGGAAGCCTCTTTATTTGTTTCAAGCGGCGTAATGGGAAATCAGCTCTGCCTTAATGTTTTAACTAACCCCGGCGATGAGGTTATTTGCGAAAAGGACTGCCACATCTTCAATTATGAATCCGGATCTCCCGCCAAACTAAGCGGTATCCAGATGTTTCCTCTCGATGGTAAATTGGGAGTAATCACTCCCTCCCAGGTCGAACCTGCCATCCGTCCAATCAGCGCATATTATATGCCCCGTACTAAAGTCATCGAAGTTGAAAATACTCACAACAGGGCAGGGGGTACTATCCAGCCTCTGGATAATATTATTGAACTAGGAAAACTTGCTAAAAAATATAACCTCTGCTATCACCTCGATGGCGCTAGGATTTGGAATGCATCCGTTGCATCCGGCATTTCCGTTAAGGAGTATGCAAAATATTTTGACACTGTTTCCTGCTGCTTGTCTAAAGGACTCGGCGCTCCTGTTGGTTCAATTATCGCAGGTTCAAAAGATTTCATCGTTGAAGCTTATCGCATTAGGAAATCCTGGGGCGGGGGAATGCGTCAGGTTGGTATCCTCGCGGCAGCTGGACTATATGCATTAAAAAATAATATTAACCGCCTCGAAGAGGATCACCGCAAAGCTAAAATGATTGCAGAAGTTCTAGCCGGAATGAAATCTATTGAGATCAATCTCGCTGCCGTTCATACAAATATCATTATCTTCAAGCCTCTTAAAATCTCAGTTGATGATGCTTTGATAAAATGTAAGGAAAAAGGACTCCTGCTTAGCATCGGTAGCCATAATTTTCTTAGAACTATTACCCACCTCGATGTAAGTTTCCCTGATATCGATAGAACAATTAAAATATTAAAGGAAGTTTTTGAATAAGTATGACTGACTTAACTAAATTCAATCATAAAACTACTATCACCGTTCGATTCAATGAAGTCGATATGGTCGGCGTTGTCAATAATGCAGTCTTTCTGGTTTATTTTGACGAGGCAAGATTTAAATATATCAAGGAAATTGGACTTATGCCCGATGGCGGCTGGTTCGCCGATGGACGCCTCTACTTCATTGTCAGAAATGAAATAAATTATTATGAGCATGCACGCTTCGACGATGAACTTAATGTTTATACACGCATTTCCATTATAAAAGATTCTTCCCTTACATTCGAACACGTGATCGAAAACGCTAAAACTAAAAATATTATTGCCGATGGCATGGGAGTCCTTGTACACGTCGATCCTAAAACCCGAAGATCTTCCCCTTTTCCTGAAAAATATTACAATGTTATCCGGAATTATGAAAAGGAATTAGAAATAATCAGGTAAAACTTTTCTTCATCTTCCTGGATAAATAAGATTCCGTAATAAATGTTCTGAATCCGATTGCGGTAATAATAATCACTCCCCCTATTATCGCAGGAAAGGATGGCACCTCTCCATACCAGATCAATACCCAGACAGGATTTAACACAGGTTCTATCATCCCGATTAATGATGCTTCTATTGCAAAAACTCTCTTCAATCCGTATGTAAAAATCGCGTATGCAATTCCTATCTGGAATATTCCCAGAAACCCAACCATCAGTAAATCTGTCGTTGTTATTGTACTGATTGTCCCCAGCATCGGCAGACAAATAAGTGTAATGATTATGTTTCCGTAAAAAATCGTGCTGAATTGGTATTCATGCTTATTGTGCCTCATCCCTATAAGGAATGCCGCAAATGCAATCCCGGATAGAAGTGCAATTACATCTCCTTCAATGTGTGTAAATGAAAGTTCCCCCATAAAAAACAACACCATTCCTGCAAAGCAGACAAATATTGTTATTACATTAATCCTTTTGAATTCTGTTTTGTTAATAATCGGTTCAAAAACCAGCACGTAAATAGGAGCAGTGTATTGTAGGAATATAGCGTTCGCGGCAGTAGTTAATTTTGTTGCTATAACAAATAATATCAGTATTCCGGCATAAAATATTCCGTTTACAAATGTCATCCCGTTAAAGATAAATGCTTTCTTTCTGAATATTATTGCAAACACTATCGCTGCAAAGATCCCCCTGAAAAAAGATATCTGCATGGGATGAAGTGTTACAAGCTTGATCAGTATTCCCCCTGAACTCCATAGTATCGCTGCAATAAGGACTGCTATTATTCCTTTCTGGTGTTCCGGCATTATACCAGCATATCTTTTATAAAACTAAATTCTTCCGGTCTGTTCATATTATAATATGTCCCAGGTTGATAACCACTATACTCTTTTTCAATATCAATAATCTCGGCGGGTACATTCTTAATCAGCTCTAATACACTGCATCCTCTCTTGGTTTGTTCAGGATTCGTCTCATCTTTCACGGTTTTAGAATCCTTGAAAATTTCTTCAATGTAAGGGACAAGATTTTTATAATATACCCCGCAAAGCTGTTGAATAAAATTATCTGCTTTCGCAATAGTAATAGGTTTTTTTGTCGGGAATTCAATAAGAAATTTTATCACATCGGCTGTCATTAAAGGCATATCGCATGAGATTATGAAATTTTTTTCAGTAGTGCTGTTTACTAAAGCAGAATGAATCCCTCCTAATGGTCCTGTATCATTATGAATATCCTCATACATACTAAGATTAAGAAATTTAAATTCATCTGTCTGGTTTGTTATCAGAATTACTTCTTTGAATAAATCTTTCATAAGATTTACCACTCGTTCGATTATAGTAATTCCACCTATCCTGAGTAGGGATTTGTTTGTACCCATCCGTGTGCTTTTCCCCCCGGCTAATATAAACCCCGTTATATCATTATACATTCAACATCTTCTCCTTTCCCTGGATTTGTCATTTCCTCCGGTATTACAATCAGGCAATTTGCATCACTCAGACCTGCTAAATTACCCGATGATTGTGAACCCGGTACATTTACCGTAAACTCTTTTAATTTAGCATCAAATTTAATCATACCTCTGATAAAATGTCTTTTAGAATCTTCTTTCTTTACCATGTGTTCCAGTTTTGCTGTATGCGGATTAAAATCTGCATGCCCGTAAAATTTCTTAACTGCTGGTTTTATGAAAATAGTAAAACTCACAAATGATGAAACAGGATTTCCCGGCAGTCCGAATATAAGTTTTGTCTTATTATCCTTATTATACTTGCCAAAGAATAAAGGTTTCCCGGGTCTCACATTTACTCTCCAGAAAATAGTTTCAACGCCGGCTTCCTTAAAAATATCTTTTAGCAGATCGTATTTTCCTACCGAAACTCCCCCCGATGTAATTAGAATATCTATATCACTCTGTAGTGCCGGTGTAATTGATCTCATTAGTAAATCCTTGTCATCTTTCACAATTCCAAGATTAATAGGATTCATATTGATTTCCTTTGCTCCCGCAAGCAGGGAATAGAGGTTCGTAGCACGGACTTTATCTTCTCCGGGGTCCGCTGTAATTTCAACTAACTCATCCCCCGTTACCATAACACCTGCATTCAATTTACTGTATACTTTTAATCTGGTTTTTCCGCATGCCGCTGCAAGTGCAATATTCTGTGCCTTCAGTAATG
>JARLHD010000259.1 GCA_031292435.1 Ignavibacteriaceae bacterium | reverse complement strand
TTAAAAATTAAACTTTTCGAAAATATGATATGTCTAAATGATATAATAAAAATAAGGTAATCAGCGAAACACACTAATGAAACTTAATTGCATAAAGGTAAGTTTAATGTTTAGAATGGCTTGTATGCAGAACTGATGAAAAGATGAACAATAAAATTTAATGAGATGATAAAATGAAAACGCTAAAATATTTGCAGCTACTAATGATAATGTTAACCGGGCTGATAGTTGCCGGATGTTATACTACTGTATATGTAAGGGACCCAGGAAGTTATTCGCGAAATAACAATTATTATAACAATCAGGACAGCACAAGTAGTTATAACGACAGCAGTTATACCGATAATGATTTTTATCCCGGAGAATATGCAGGTAATGGATATGACGGATTTTATTCACCTTTCTGGGGTAACCCATATTACTGGAATGCCTTTTATTGGAACGACCCTTTTTACTGGGGTGATCCATTCTTCTATAATCCATATTATGGATATGGAATTGGGGTAGGATTTTATCACAGACATGGTTTTCATAATTATGGTTATTTTAATGGCAGATTCAGGAATTGGTATAGTTTAAGCACCAGAGTACATCCGCAGAATAATTTACAGAAAAGAGTTATATCTCCCCGACCTACTACTTTGAGACGAGGGAACGCCGGTTTTGGAAGAGGCAGAGGCTATGGAGGACGTGGAGGCGGCGGTCGTAGAAGATAATTAGGGGAATGTTAAAGTCCAGGATGATGCGGAAGCGCGATGATAGGAGATTAGTTGTAATCTCAAGGCGTTAGAGGCAGGTATGGTAAGAGTAGGAGTTTTGGAAGGCATGGAAATTTTGGGGGAAGGAAAGGACGTTTAATTAAAGTTAACCTAAAGGTTAGCTTTTTCCATTTCCATTTTCTCAGGATTGGGGAACGGGACACATAACTTCAGGTTCTCATCTACCGAATTTGTTAAAAAACTTATGGCATTTTGATAAGTAAGAATAACCGGCATTCTATGGTGGACGCGTTTAATAAACTCATTGGGGGTTGTAGTGATAAGGGAAGCCGATATATTATTTGATTCATCCAGGTAATACAAAGCAGGGACGAAAAAAAGGTCTTCAGATTTAAGAAATATCCTATAAGGTATTTTTTTACCATTCTCTTTTTTCCATTCGTAAAAAGCGCTCATTGGGATCAGGCATCTATTCCTATCGAAAGTATTCTTCCAGAATTTCTTTTC
>JARLHD010000258.1 GCA_031292435.1 Ignavibacteriaceae bacterium | reverse complement strand
GAATTCATAGAATGTCGCATAGACGAGTCTCTTCACAAAGTAGCAGACTGGTATAAGATAACACTGGTTCCTATAGAGCAGACTGGTAAATTTGGTTACACGCATTTGTACGTAACAACTTTAGTTTCACAAATAAATGGTGGTGAAATTTTATTAAAAAGTGCAAACTAATAATTCAACCATTGTAGCACTTACCTTCAACGATCAATATAAATGCGTAGACTATCCCTTAGCCAACTCCAGTAACCGCATCTTCACATTTTCCTGATAGACTCCGCCGTGGTAGCAGATCACAGTCTCAATGTCATATTGAGTGAGCTTTTCCAGCGACTTCCTGGCCATGTCCATGTCAGGCGTATATTCCACATTTGGTCCAACCAATTGCCCATTTATAACATTAAGAGCATCTCCTGTAATAAGCGTTTTATATTGGCTAAGATACAGACAAATGTGACCGGGAGTATGGCCTGGTGTGAAAATCACCGTGATCCCTCCACAGTAAGGCAATACTTCACCATCATTCACCGTTTTATCAACTTTCGATTTTAGCGATTCTAAAAACCTTGCTTCCGTTTCCTTACGTTTTTCTGCAGGAAGAGCTCCAAACATTCCCGCAAGGCGTTCTGGTGTCATCTTTATCAATGGCTTTTCGCCTTCAATGAATGGCCTCTCCTGTTTGTGGGCGATAACCTCAATTTTGTGATCTGATACCTTTAATATTTCCTGTAAACCGCCAATATGGTCAACATCCTGATGGGTTATGAAAACTTTACTTAGTTTACTTAACGGGATACCTGCCTCGTCCATCGCCTTACGGAGCTCGTGAAGTTGTCCGGGAAAACCTGCGTCTACTAATACTACGATTTCATCGTCCCAGATAAGGGTTGGATGTATTTGTCTACCCATATACGGTATCTCTAGCACTTTTAAACCTTTAGATATTCCAATTCCATTCATAACGTTAATTTCCCTCCCTGCTTCATCGTTACACTTCCACCCTTGAATTTTGTTCGAAATTATTATCCCTCCGCTTCAGAAAGCCACTATCCTCAATACCCTGATCCAACCAAATCCGCTCAGCGTCTCGCAATAGTATAAGGCTACACTCTCGTCTTGCTTTTTGCAAATATAATTGGACGGATTTATCAAGCAAGACGTTATGATCTGCCGCCTGAATATATTCAGCCTGACGAATGTGAATTTTAGTTCGCTCTTGTTTATCTCAGCAGTAAAACCAATTCAAACCAAATTAGCCCTATGAAAAGACACACAACAACCGCAAGTCTCGGAATCCCAATCTTATTGTGGCTAACAAGTGAACCACCTTCACTATCCCACTTTGCTACACCGGTTTCCTGAAGGTGTTCATAAGACAAATAAGCGAATATTAAGGACACAATTGGTATACCAAAACCTAGACCCCATGCCCAAGCTGAGATACAACGTTTAATTGCCTGTGAAAATCTCAACTTTCTTCCTTGTGAATCCCTCACGTATACTTGAAGTAGTGACTTACCCAGAGTCATTCCCCAAGTAGATAATAAATAGCCCTCAAGCAAAATCGCTGAAATAATTCTTATAAAGATAGAAAACAGTTCCCACCCCAGGCCATGCGGTATAAATAGGCCGACGAATAAACTGACAAAAATGCTTACCACGATTATGTCGATCATTCTAGCCCAAAATCTAACCCAAGGACGGCTTTGTTTTACGTCAGATATGGGGTGCCATTCTGTATCCAAAACAGGCTCATCAAGAGAAAATCGATCTTTAATAGTTTTTAGAGTATGTTGTTCCAAAATTAATAAAGGTTTTTCACCTTGCTCTCTTTTTTTCAATTCAACCATTGTGCCGCAAAAGTTACAAAAGTTTGAATGATCTGGAATTTCTTGTTCACATTTTCTACAATACATCACTTTATCCTCTCTCTTAAATGTCTTTGGCGTAAAAAATCCATCACTATCCTGACTTCCGATAAGATAAGTGTATCAGAAGTGAGTGCAATAACGAAAAAAGACGCCCTTTAAGGAGAGCATCTTCAAAATATAGAATCTCTTCAACTCGTTTATTTAGACGTATTGCGATCTTCGATACTTATTTAATAGTTTTCTTTTGGATTTGGTTGGGCGAATCTAGCACCCATTTCAAAGGCTTTATTGCAGTCATTTGGAAATTCTTCATCCCTTCTCTTTGCTTTCTCTTCTGGATTAAATGCTGTAGCAACATACTTGGAATAATCCTCAAACTGGTAAGTATCCGTAACAGATAGTGATTCTGAAGCTCCGAAAACCCTCTCCATCAACATTTCAGTAACTTTAAAATGCTGTTCGTACCCTCTTGCTTTCATCCCATCCATATTCAAACCCATAGTGTAAATGAAACCTGTCGGCATCTTTTTTTTAAACAGAGTGGAGTGACTCACATCATATACATAGTACGGAAATAGTAGCCTTTCCATGAATGATCTCATCTCGCCGGTGGCCGCTCCCAAATATACTGGCGAACCTAATATTAATGCGTCGGCGTCCTCAATTCTTTTGAAAACTGGCGACAAATCATCGTTGACAGCGCACTGTCCATAACTCTTACCGTCTTTAATTTTGCATGCGAAACAGCTAATACATCCTTTATAATCAAGGTCATACAGATGGATGAGTTCTGTCTCTGCTCCCTGTGACGCAGCCCCTTCTAGTGCTTTATTCAGGAGAGTGGCCGTATTCCATTTTTTCCTTGGACTCCCATTGATTGCGATAATTTTCATATTGTATACCTCTACTTTCATATAAGAGTTGATTCATATATCCATTTTATATGAAAAGGAGCTAAAAGAAAAATATGCTCCCTTTACTTTACGTTGTAATCGCATTATTACCCTATCTTATTAGCCATAACTACATCACATCCTAATGGGAAAAAGAAAAGAGCCCCCATGGGCCCATAGTGTTTCGTCAGTTTGATTCTGTGTTAGAACATTATTACAACTTTCTTTCTAACTTATCTATTTCATCCTGGACTTCTTTAAGTTGTTTGCGCAGTTTTCTTCGCAAGAACCATCCAGTTTCAACTACTGAGATCTCAAGTTCTAATTCTAACACTTTAGCTTTAAGCTTGCTAACATCTGGCCCGGGCATATGGGTTGAAGAATTCATGTCATTCCACTCCTTCGTTACCCATATCATATAAAATTCATAAGAAGTAGACAAGTAAATAAAGAAATTTTTCGTTGTGTAAATGGCATCTTTACTGGTGAGCGCTCTCAGGATAATGGGATGCTCATAGGTACGGCTATCCCCCATGACGCCAACGCTATATGTTTTAGTTCAGAGTTAATGTTCTCTTTTAATATATATCACCTTGACAACCCATTCTTCAGAATATCCGCAATCGCAACATATATATCGTGTCACCCGTACTGCACTATAAAATGTACTGCCAGTCGTAATAATATTACCTGAAGTACCTGGTATTTTTAGAATTTCATTGGAATTGCACTTTGGACATTCCTTATTGTTTTTCATACAATACCTCAACTAAATATATTTTAATGGCTTATCCTATAATAATTTTCTTTGGTAGCAATTGGCTTATACTCATTTCAATTATAGACATAACGGCTACAAAGTTATGATATACAACTAAAATTATTTTGCTCTATGACATTTTAGAACGCGACTTCAAATAGTCTAAGCCAATTATCCTTAAATTTACCAACATAATATAAGTAGCTAAAGGCAATAATATGATCATAAGGGTATGTAATGGTTGAGCCAAGATGTATATATGCTCATTACCGGGTGTATATGGGTCGGCCTAAGATTATCTGCAGGTGTTAAATCGCTTGTCTATAGTCGGAGGGAAGATCTTTTGTGGTTAGGAAAAGCTTTACTGCAGTCTATTTTCGATTGCTTTGAGGTTCCAACTTATCATCAAGGGTCGAGCTAAGATTTTGCTGGGTGTTGAGTTTTCTTACCCAACCATATGTCGGTAGATGTATGCATGTGTAAGAGATTCGGTTATCTACAGCCGAAAGGTTGTATGTAGCTGTGTAGATATCTTGTAAGGTCGAACGAATCATGAATATGGGTTGTGATTTGCTTAATTATGGTCGAAAGATCTTAATTAGGTAATAAGTGATCTGTATTGGTGTTAGCTAAGATCATTACGTGCTCTTATTTATACCGTTGAAGCAGCTAGTTTACTAGCTGCTTTTTATTTGCCATTATGACTTTGACTCAAGCTCCCACCTCAACAAAATAACTGCATTGACTTCGGATATCAAAAGCCGATAATCTTAATTTCTTGCCTGCGCCGGTGTCGACTCCAATCCGATCTTTACCAATATATATCTCCGGCTTCCCTGTAAATGCAATAGTCGGGGTATGACCAAATACAACGATCTTATTCGTTACCGTCGATAGATCCTTAGCATTTAGAAATTCGTCCCTAATCCATAGAAGATCCTTTTCTGTTTGGTCTTCAATTTTCTTTGTAGGGTTAACTCCCGCGTGAACAAAGACGTAATTATCACTTTCAACGTATAAGGGTAGAGTGGCTAAAAATCCCGGGTGACTCCTCATAGCCCTTTTTCCATTTTTCTTATACGAGTCGAGAGTTTTCTGTCCGCCATTGACTAACCAGTGCAACATATCATTAGTTCTATTTTGATTTTGCTCTGAAGTTAACGCATTTAACATCATTCGCTCGTGGTTACCCAATAATGCTATTGCCTCTTCCTCCAATACTTCCCTCATAATCTCATTAACAACTTCACATGAGTTAGGGCCGCGATCTATGTAATCGCCTAAATATATTAGCTGATGCTCTATGGGATTGTAGCCAAATTCCCTCTTCAGCCTCTGAAGCTCATCAAAATGGCCGTGTATGTCTGCTATTACCACTTGGGTCTTTTTTGAATTTATCAGTTTTCTCACCCACTTGTCTCTATATCCTCTTTTATCCAGGCGCTGCTAAGAAATAAGTTGATGCAGTTTTAATTTCCGCATCAAACTTGCATCAATACTACATCACAGATTCTGACGTTATTAGTGTACTTCTCTATCAATTTATACAAATTAATGCAATAATGCAATAATAATAGGGGGACACCCCCTGATTTTTTTCTTCTATATATTTTAGCATAACTCAATCTATAGACTTAGTTAAGCTTAAAATAGTCTAGGTCCCACAATCGTTCCGGGAGGTTTTGAGATAATATCATAAACGACGCGGTTAACCCCTTGTACCTCGTTCACAATTCGCGAAGAGATACTTGCCACCGCTTCCTTAAGCTCAATAGTGCACTTAAAACTCAGAATATGATCTTGCAGTAAATCTTAGCGATCGTTACCTTAATCAACTCAAGTAGCTCACAATATCTATATGTAATTTACATAGGTTCAAATTATTAGAACACGTTGCTCTATCTAGAAAACCTCCCCCCTCCAAGACTGCCCCTACTAGACGTCATAATGCGCTCAACTTCCCAACCTCCAATTTCCAATATTCCGAGAAAAATTCAATATTATCTAGATTTTATTCGCTAGTAATTTTATTTTGTCGCCAATTTGGAGAAAATGTCTCAGAATTTATGTTTCCTTTATTGGATTTACGGTTATAATAAGAATTAACTAGCTCTATCTTACAAGGGGGAAATAGTATGTTTATCGAATTCAGTGTGGGAAATTACCTATCTTTTAGAGATCTTGTAACTTTTAGTATGGTAGCATCCCCAATTAAAGAGCATGCGGACACCCATGTGTTTGAAGCTAATAAATATTTTAAACTATTGAAAATAGGTACACTTTATGGAGCCAATGCGAGCGGAAAAAGTAACTTGTTCAAAGCAATGTCCTTTATGGCTGAATTTGTAGAGAACTCCTCTAAAGACTCACAAGCCGAAGATGAAATTAATGTTGAGAATTTTAGACTTAGTACCGAAACCCAAGATAAACCTAGCACATTTGAGATTGTCTTTATAAAAGACGATTTCAGGTACCGTTATGGCTTTCAAGTAAGTAGTGCTAAAGTTGATAGCGAATGGCTATTTCAAGCTACAAAACAAGCTGAAACAAATCTATTTCAAAGAAATGGCAAGCATTTTACCATTAGTAATCAGTTCAAGGAAGGCAAAGATTTAGACGTTAAAACTAGGGATAATGCATTATTCTTATCAGTAGTTGCTCAGTTTAACGGTGAAACCGCAATCAGTATATTAAAATGGTTCAAGAACTTTAACGTTATCTCAGGCTTAAAAGATTCATATGGACATATTACTAAGCGCCTTTTAGAAGATTCGAACTTAAAGAAGGTATTTATTGACTTCATTAAAACGGCCGACTTAGGAATTGAAGATATTAAGATTGAAAAAAAGCCATTTCCGGAGATTTTTATGCCTAAAGGAGTAAGAATTAAAGGGATGAATCTCAAATTCGAAGGGCAGGAACTAACTGAAATTCTTACCATCCATAAGAAATATGATTTAGATCAACAATTTGCTGGTTACGAGTCGTTCCAAATGGATAAGAACGAATCCCAAGGGACTTTGAAATTATTCTCCTTGCTCGGACCAATAATGGAGGCGTTGTTACAGGGGAAAGTCCTAGTTATTGACGAGCTTGACTCTAGACTTCACCCTTTAATTACAAATTTTATTATCGAGTTATTTAACTCAGTCGAACACAACCCCCATAAGGCACAACTTATTTTTAATACTCACGATACAAATCTTTTAAGTAACAAGGTTTTTAGAAGAGATCAGATTTGGTTTACCGAAAAGGGCAAATACGGGGAATCTCACTTATATTCATTGATTGAATATAAAGTCCGAAGCGATGCTTCTTATGAGAAAGATTACCTCCTAGGTAAATACGGGGCTATACCATTCTTAAGAGAATTTAGTTTTGGGGGTTCTTATGGGGAGTGAGGACTTATTTAGAAGGAGAAAAGAACTCAAAGAATTCAAACGAAATGTAGGGTCTATGGGAAATGACCGAGATAGAATACTGATAGTTTGTGAAGGCGAAGAAACTGAGCGGAATTATTTTGAAGGTTTTAGGCTTACTAACGTAACCGTAAAAGGAACTGGATATAATACAGAAAGCTTAGTTCAAAAAGCAATAGAGCTAAAAAGTCAAGCAATAAGAGATAAAGAAAAGTACGACCAGGTTTGGTCCGTCTTTGATCGAGACTCATTTAATCCAAAAATTTTTAACAACGCTTTTATTCTTGCCCGAACTCATGGAATTAAAATTGCATATTCCAACGAAGCCTTTGAACTTTGGTATCTGTTACACTTTAATTATTATGATACAGGATTATCACGGGATCAGTACAAGACTAAACTATCTCATCTACTGGGACATGAGTACAAGAAAAACAGTCCTTCGATCTTCGAAGAAATTATTGAACATCAAGACGATACAATGAAAAATGCAATAAGATTGTTATCTCAGTATCCCAATCTTAATCCTGAAAACGATAATCCTTCAACTTCCGTGCATCAATTAGTAGAAGAACTTAGAAAATGGCATAAAAGTTAAAAACCTGCTCTGTGCAGGTTTTCTTTGATGAGAGCGATGTAACACAAGGCATTCTGTTACATACAAGAATCCCTGGAACGCCGGATATCAAAAGAGCCTGGAGAAGCGCTATTTGCCAGTCGCAAAGGACGAGGACCTATTACGAAGCAGCAAGCGTACCGGATATTAAATGATGCTGCCCACTCCATTGGCATCAAGGAACAAGTTGGTACCCATTCACTCAGAAAGACCTTTGGCTACCATGCGTTCCAGGCCGGCGTGGATATTACTCGGATCTAAAAGCTACTTAACCACTCCTCGCCCAGCGTTACCCTAGCCTACATAGGTATTACGCAGGATGATTTAGATAATGTATATTTGAACTTAAATCTGTAGTACCAGAAGATAATCTAGTTTACTGAAGCACTGAAGTGCCTGTTCCACCTAATGCCTTTAAAGCCTCAATAATCGCCTAAGGCATAGTCATTACATTCTCCTTACTTTGGCTCGTCTACACTTGCTAATTCTAAATGTTATTCCATTATTTGCCATTACTACAGGTAATTTTGTATATCTCTATATTTTTTTAATTCTTGAAATGTTACCGATTTACCTTTCAGTTGGTGATTACCCTTAAGTAAACCAATGCTATCCCCGCTTGCGAGAGGCCAATCTCAATATGGGCAAAATGTTCTCAAAAAATACGCTCGGTTCAAGCTAAAATCTAAGGTCTAATTGAACTCATCCTTGACAGTAAAACGCCTCAAACTTGAATCTTCGAAGACCTTAACCCGCATGAATAGCGGGTTTTCTCATCCTCAGCCTAATTAATTCTCTAAAAATGTAGGTCAAACTTTCCAGTTCTAATTACTAAATTTATGCTTTATTTATGGTGCTTATATTGATATAATTGTGGGTAATAAAGTTAGCGGTGGTGAGCTTATTGTTTCCTCAAATTGTATCCACAAAAAAGGCCGATGGTAAGACCTACAGATATCTTCATATCGTTGAATCCTACCGGGACGGTAAAACTGTGAAAAAACGCCGTATTGCCAGTTTGGGCAACATTGATGAGTATTCCGAAAAGGAAATTGAGCAGATTATTTTTAAACTTAATTCGCTCCTACAAAATAGGGTCTTGGGTTCGCTCAATGACCTTGATCCTCAAGCAACCTTACATTTTGGGGTCCCCTACGTGGTTCAATTTTTGTGGGATCAATTCGGCTTAACCAAAGCGATTAATGATGCCCTGAAAGACCGCGTGGTATCGTTTGACGTGGCCGGTTACATACAAGCCATGGTTATCAATCGACTCATCGATCCCTCCAGCAAGATGCATCTATTTGACACGATCGAGGATCTTTATCTACCGCATGCAACACATCAATGGCAACTCCAGCATTTCTATCGAACTCTCGATTATCTCATGGATATCAAGCCACAACTTGAAAAATTCTTGTATCATCGGCTCACAGATTTATTCAACTTACAATTGTCCTT
>JARLHD010000257.1 GCA_031292435.1 Ignavibacteriaceae bacterium | reverse complement strand
TCGGGTAACTCTCCCGCGTATCCTCCGATACTAGCAGAATAATCTCCGCCGCAATATCCAAGCTGTCCAGCTCGTAAACTATCGAGGCTGTCTCCTCTCTCAACATATACTCTAATTAAATCTTTCGCCGCTTCTCTTGGATTTAATATGTTGTCCATATATTTAAAAATTATTTACTATCCTTTATAATTTGTTTAGCCTGTTCAACTGCCATATCTAAGGCATTTTCAATTGTCGATGTACAAATTCCTCCGTCTAAACTTTCCGCTTCTGGCTCAAGATTATCAAAGATATCATAGAAATATCCCGGCTCATTGCTTGACTCGAATATTTGGATTACTAGCTCGTTAATTTTAGACATAAGATTAAAAGATAATTTGATTAAAGTCTTCAGCGTTAAACTGCTTACCGCATTCGGCGCAACATATTTCATCAATTCCCCCGTCTGATTTTCCACAAATTAAGTCTCCCTCGTCATCTATATCAGCGCGATATGCATAACTCTCTATGACATTAAAGTTCTTTGAACCGCACTCACAATTTTTAATAGACATATTATTAATAACTATGATGACTTAATTATCATCTATGCCTGAAAGAAAGCAAGCGGAGTTCCCTAGCAAGTTCAAGGTGGAGGCCGAAGGCACTACCTTGACTTGTTAGGGTGCTTGCTATAATTGAAAGGCAGATGAGAATTACAGCTCTCGTCAGAGAGCTACATTATTATTTTATTTAAACAATTGATTATTAAATACATTCTATTTAGGTTTGAATAATTAATAATCAATTATTGTATAAAGGATAATATTATGAAAAAATATCTACTTCTTTCTGTGTTCATTCTTTTAAGCATATCTTGTTTTGCTCAAAAAATTACAACGAAGAATAATAAAACCAACCTTAAAAAATTCGAATCAACCTATATTATGCCCGGAAATGATTATGTCGATGAGGGAAAATTAATCTTTAAAATTAATAATGGTAAATTAATAGGTAGGGGAGAGCAAACAGTTAATCCAATGCGGGCCTTAATTAAATTAAAAGTAACAGTTATAAACCTTGATAATTCAGGGAAAGGGAAATATAAACTTACTGAAGAGAATTTGGACCGAAACGGTAATCCGCTTCAATCTAGTAATGATAAAGGAGTAATAATATTTCAAAATGATGGCGTGAAAATTGGTAAAACATTTTTTAAAAAGCAATAAAACCAAGGTGTAGACTCTCAGCATTTAATTTTATTATTTTCTTATAGTAATAATTATATTAATTTTCCTTGTCCTCCATTATAAGCGGAATACTCCGGAATTTCCTCAAGCAGTATTTCATTATTGACCAATTGATACCAATACAAACTTGAATTATTTTCTTCATGCCAACCTATAATTTCAACTTTATATCTAGATTTAACATCCTTTATCCGTGCAGAAATTCTGGCGCAACCTAAATGCTCACTTCCATAAACAAATTTCAAGATGTCATCTGTCCTAATCGGATATCTGCTCCTCAATAAATTATAAGGCTTTTCTATTTGTGACATATTTATTTATAAACTTTAATAATGGCTCTGTCATATCTTTATTATTCAATGCCGTCTTAGACTTATAAGCGTTCTTTAATTCTATCCGAAGATTAAAATTAAATGTAGTCAATCCATTATCCTTTAGATACTTTTTATTTCTTTCGGTTTGTGATTTCATATTTATTTAATAATTCTTTATTCTAAAGTTTTTCTGATATAAAAAATATTATTAATATTTAGTTTCATCTATAAGGCTCGGCTTGGGATTTCGTAAAGCAGAACCCTAAGAGGAAACTAATAGGGGATTTTGCTTACATCAATTTCCTCATCTTCCTCTATTTCGTGTTCGGCAGGTTCGGGCTTTGCCTCTCCTGACGGCTTCCAGTCGTTTAGCTTGGCGTATAACATACCTTCCTTGCTCTCTAACAGGTCGATATTTACATAGCCTTTAGCGTTGGCTTTAGACTGTAAATAAGGGATAAACTTTTCTACTGAAATTGCTAGGCTTCCCTTAACAAAATCAGGTGCGCCTTCTCCTGAGTTCTTGACGAATAATCCGTCAATGAAATTCTTCATAGATTTTTATTTTAGTGAATTAATTATATTATCGTAATTAGCAGACAATATCTCATAACCAGTTAATCTCATACAAGCCTCTTTGTAATCTTCGGGGGTTTTAATTTCTGGCATTTTCTTTTTTAATAAAGAAGCGATTAAATTTTTTTGCGCTAATCTCGGCTCTTGTTTCACTATTGTCTTTGGTGCTTGTGCTGCGCTGTTTCCATCATCATCTTCCGCTTGTAGGAATAATAAAGACTGGATAGAATATCGGCGATAATAGGTTATAATGCTTCCCATTTTTTGAGGGTCGGGATTTTCTGGAAGTGGAGTTGTAAAATCTATAATAACAGAGCAACCTCCCTCATTAACATCATAAATAATTGTCCTTAATGCTGGTTTCCCATTAATGTTTTCTAATGGCTGTAATAAAACTAATTCTAACTCATTAAGTATCGGCTTAACTTCTTCTATCAGTTTATTGATGTCAAAATATTTGCTCTTGAAATAGGGGTTAGTGCTGTCTTTAGAAATCGCACCAACTTTTTGTTGAAATTGTAGTAGCTTGTCCATATTATTTTAATTTATTTTCTAAGTAAATGTCTTGTCGCTATACTCTCTCTGTTTTAATTTTGTCTTTCCGAAGTCTAAAATATTTTTAATAATTTTTTCCACTTCTTCTCCCTGCGACCATTTATGAATTAAAGCTGTTAAAAAGTTGCGCTGTTTTTCTGTTAGCTGTTCCAATATCTTTATACTTATTGGAGAATCTAAAATATTTTCAAGTTCGTTTGATAATTCTTTAAGATTGTTAGGATTAATCATATGTTTATGAGTAATCACCTAATAAATCTCCAATCTTAACATTTTTCCTTAACTCAATAGCCATATAAGATAGTTGAGCCAAGTCTGCGTCAAAAATACAATCAAGAATTGTATATTGAATTTTCCTAACCATTTCATCTTTGTTCATATTATTTAGATTAATTATTGATAGTGGCAACGGGAAAAATATAATATCTTGCTTAGCTACCGCTGGGCTTAATTATATCTGCCCCTCTGTATCTTATGGTTATATTATATCATACCTATTTATATATGACAATAGGTAAAAGGTCTGTTTTAACGTCTTTATTTTGGCTAATATTAAAACACTTGTGTATAAATAAAACTTGAAATAAAAAAAGTTAGAAATAAATTTTAATTTGACTCCAATAAAAAACCAGTAGTTATAAACTACTGGTTAATAAATAAACTTCTGACTGGCAATGTTCGCAATAAGCTTCTTTAGTTCCTTTCTCTGCCTCAATTTGATTATTACAGTTTCGGCAGTAATAGATTTTATAAAGGCTTTCCTCTATCAGCTCATTGATAATGGCGGCCATTGGTTTGTGTTCTCTCCTTGCCCTTTTATAGATTACAGGGATTAACTGCTCCTTGATTTTAGGTGAATACATTATATCAGCCTCCTTTCCACAAATGAGGTGTAGGAATTTTCCGCAAAAATGATATGGTCAAATATCGGAATATCAATTATCTTACCTACTTCAATAAGTTTTTTCGTGATTGAAATGTCTTCATTAGAGGGGTCGGTGTTTCCTGACGGGTGGTTATGAGCCAAAATAATGCTG
>JARLHD010000026.1 GCA_031292435.1 Ignavibacteriaceae bacterium | reverse complement strand
CAAAGGTTCCATCGAAGAGAGAGCATTACAAAAAGAGATCACTATTATAAATGAGAATTCAGTTGTAAGGGAAATTTATGCAGATGAAAAAATGATTACTTCTGTTTTGCGGAATTTATTATCTAATGCAGTAAAGTTTACGAATAAAGGAGGGAAAATAATTGTGAAAGCAAAAGAAATTGAAGAAGGACTTGTCGAAATATCAATAACCGATACAGGCGTGGGAATCCCCGCTGACAATATTGGGAAATTATTTTGCTTAAGTGAAAAATTAGGGAATATTGGGACAGATAATGAACCCAGTGCTGGATTGGGCTTAGTTTTATGTAAAGATTTCGTAGAAAAACACGGCGGCAAAATATGGGTGGAAAGCCGGGAAAATATAGGGAGTACCTTTTACTTTACTATCCCTTCCATTGATAAAATAAGCAAAGTAGCCTAGTTAAAAATTAAGTTTGAATATTCTTTACCTAATCATTACCCGCACTTTAAACTTGCTATGCTATAGATCATACCTAAAAGATTGGAATTAAAATATTTATTAATAAGTTAGTAGTAATAATCTGAGGGTAATTATGAAATCTATCAATGGTACCTCTGCTGTCCTTTCCATACTCTGCTTTCTATTAATTTATTCTAATATTTATTCCCAGGAAAATGACTTTGTTATTCCTAATCCTCATCCCATAAATTTAGGCATCAAAGGAGGTCTTAGCGTCCCACAGTTAAGCGGTGGAAATACAGAACAAAGTCAGGGATATAAAACCCGGCTTGGTCCTAATTTCGGAGTCTTCGGAAATATTGCACTTACCCCAAATTTCTCTTTGCAGCTTGAAGCTTTCTATGCAAGTCAGGGTGGTAAAAAAACAGGTATTCAACCAATAGATCCTTCTTCAGTCCCTCTTCCAATTCCGGCAGGTGTAAATCTCTATGCTGATTTTTCAAATGAAGCCGTCCTTAATTACCTGGAAATACCGTTAATAGCTAAATATTCATTTAGCCTTAGCAGTTTATTCTCAGCCTATGTTGATGCAGGTCCTTATGTTGGTTTCTTATTAAATGCTAAAACTATAACAAGCGGCACAAGTTCACTTTATGTAGATAAAAATGGAACCCCATTGGTTATCGAAGGCTTTGCTGCTATCCCGCCTCAAAACTTTGATCAGACTACAACTATCACTAGTGATATCAAAACTCTAAATACTGGTATTACCGGCGGATTTGGCATCGCACGTCCAATAATGTATGGTGAAATTATTCTTGATATCCGCGGGTCATATGGTTTTACTAATATTCAGAAAAACAGTATAAATGGAAAAAATAACACCGGCAGCTTAGTGGTAACCTTAGGATACTCATATAATATATATTAAGATCTTTCTCTATTCAGCCATTTGATCTATTGAACCAAATAATTTAAAGCCGTCATACCATATTGACGGTTTTTTTATTGGCAAAGCCTTTCTCTAGAGAATCACATTTCCAAATTATTGCAGTTTATTTGGATAAATAAACCATAAGGCATAAATCACATTTTCAGACTAATTCTGAAATAACTTTTAAGTTGTGTGCACTTATTAATATTTAATAACTAACTTATAGTATCAATTCAAAATAACATAGAATTTTGATGAACAATAAATCTGTTCTGGGAATTATCCTGTATGGATAAAAAATATTCTGAGATTATTGGAGTATATAAATTAAAAAAATTAAACACTTGGCGTAGCAGATACTCTGCTCACGAATATCCATATAAAGTTGCTCTTAATTTGCTTTATGACTTGCTTATAGTCGAAAAGATCTGGGATGAAATGCAGGTATCAATTGAAATGTCAAATCTTGGTTGGGGCAAAACTAATTTTAAGTCCTTTAATGAAGCTCATGGTTATGTCTTAAATAGATGTGATTCTGTAGCTGGAAGTAAGATACGTTCTATTGTCATTAGAGAATATAAAATTAGAGACTCAATTGCTGATTTCAACTGGGCTTCTACAAGAGATCGTGTAATAAAAGCTCAGGATGGTAATAATAAAGAAGTCCAAAAACTTGAACTAGCATACTATTATTTTACTTGTGGCGTCGAATTGATTTATGCCTGGCTGGGTCTAAGATTTCTGGGGACAGATCATGAAATCGCTTTTTCGGATCTAACTGGTTTAACTATAAACGGCGTTAATTACAAATCTTATAAGTCTTTATTAAATAGTTTTGGTAGAGCTTCAGGAGTTTATTATAAACCATTACCAAATTTATTCCGTAAAGAAAATATCCCCAATCCTCCAATTAAAGAATTAATTACTGAACCGGATAATCAAAGTAGCTTATATTCCATTCTTAAATAAACTTAAATCTTAACACCTTCCCTGAATATTTCAGATGTATCCTTTATACCAAAACCCGCTCCGGTAGGAACATTTATCATTCCATCCCTTAATCTGAGAGGAGGATCAAAGTACATTCCGGTTTCATTTACACTCCCTTTATATTCCTGGAACCTGCCTGTATTAGGAGTGAAAGAAGCAAAATGAAGCATATCCACATAACCGAAACCGCTTGATATATGGATTGTTATTTTTTTCCCTGCCTTGGCTGCCATTCGAGCAACTCTTGTTACTCTTATCATCCCGCCGTTATAATGAAGATCAGGTTGAACTATTTGTGCGGCATTATTTTCAATTATCCACCTGAACCGTCGCAGGCTTGTTTCTTCTTCTCCTATTGATATCGGAATACTTAATGCATCAGCTACCTTTTTAGTCTCCTCAAGATAATCAAACGGGCAGGGCTCTTCATACATAAATGCTTTTATTTCCTCAAGCAGTCTGCCCACTCTGATGGCGTTTGGTACATCGTATGAACCATTTCCATCTGCCTGTATTTCAATATTATCACCAAGTACTTTTCTGGTAAGTTTTATCAGCTCTTCTGTTCTCCCCGCTAATGAATCTTCATTATTGCTCATGCGTCCGCCTACTTTGAACTTTACTGCCTTCGCTCCGGTTTCTGCTACTTTCTTTGCAAGAATATCAACTTCCTCCTGAGGTGTGGTTCCCCGGTTTCCGCTTGCAGTATATATCGGAATTTCAGTCCTGATAATTTCCCCTAACATCGCTCCTACAGGCTTATTGATAATTTTACCTAACATATCGAGTAAACTGAATTCAACCCATGCAACACAGCTCCAGAAAGCAATTCCTGAAAGCTTATAATTACTCTCATATCGGTATACCCCCTCAATTAATGATTCAAGGTCGCGTGCATCTTTACTAATAAAAAACGGGAATACCTGTTGTTTCAAGAGAGGGTAGAGATATGAAGCTTTATTATTAGTAAATGAAACTCCTTCGGCCCCATCCCTGGAACGCGATTTTACAAAGTAATAATCTTTGAATTTAAATAATTCTATTGATTCTATTATAACAGGTATATTAAAAAGATTTTTATTTAATACTTTCCTCTCTGCCGCTTCTTCAAGATCTGATGAACCGACCTTTTCTCTCCATTTCACTTGACTAATTTTGGCAGGTAATATTCCTAATGCACCTGCCATGGCACTTGTTTTAATAAATTGTCTTCTATTTGATTTCATATCTGGAGTATTTTTTATACGGTTTATAATAGTTTAATTAAATTCAATCATTAATGCCAATCTTTTTTTCTTATATAAAAGTGACCTATATAAAAGTGATAACCTGAATGATGAATAAATGTAATAATTATTTAAGTTGTAATGTGAAATTTAAGTCCTTTATTATAACACAATATCCTTAACATATGAAAAATCAATTTATTAAATCACACCATTTGATTATTACATTGGCAATTGTTATTACTATTATTACTGGGGTTGTGCTCCTTTTATTAAATAGTTCAACTGAAAATGAAATTGTTAATGAGTTTAATTCCCAGCAGCTCTATTTGGTCAAGGATTTATCCAGGGACATTGAATCTTATTTGATAAGCAGGGTGCAGCTTATTGATGTCCTTACGGCTATCCCTGCTTTACAAAATCAGGATTCCAAATTTATTCCTACTGAAATTGATCAGTTTCATGCTTTTGAAAAAGGAAATTATGTTAAGACTATCAGCGTCTATAACGAATCAGGTACTATTTCCTACTCTACCAACAAAGATATTATCGGCCATAAATTAGCCGAATCAGAAATTTTTAAGTGGGCTCAACGACCGGAGAATAAGGGTAAACAGTACTTCTCTGCTCCTATAAAATTAACAAGAACTAATACCGACTCTATATCTTTTTTACACTTCGTAATCGCCTCTCCTATTTATAATATTTCTTCAGAAAAATTTGTCGGTGTTATTACTGAAACATTGGAATTTGATAAACTTCTAAAGGTATTACTTTCAAATTATCAATCTAATTTGATAAAGGACCACCTTTGGATTATGGATTCGACAGGCACTCTGTTATTTCATTCGGATAATCCTAAAATGGTATTTGCCAACATTAAAAGACAGGATAAATCCTGCATGAATTGTCATTTCTCATTTACGCAGTTCGATAGAATGTTTAATCAAAAAGCTGGAAATTTAGAATTCCAGAACATAAATAAACAGAAGATACTAGCTGGATTTAATACTCTTGAATTTATGAATATTTCTTGGACCCTTGTCCTTAACCTTCCGTCTGAGGAAGTAACCCATTTTGTTAAAAAGAATTTACTTCAGTCTTACCTTCTTATTGGACTCATTGCCCTTTCATTTTTCTCTATTTCGTTTTTTATCTATAGAAGCTATAAACAGAGAGTCAGGGCTGAAGCGGAAAATGAACAGCTTCGGGAAAAAGATGCATTGAAAGAAAAAATTGCAGAGTCAGAAAAAGGGTATAGAAATCTTATTGAATCATCTCCCGATGCAATTGCAGTACATACTAATGGAAAAATTGTTTATGTAAATGAGGCAGGCGCAAAATTAGCCGGTGCAGCAAAAATTGATGATCTGGTCGGGAAGCCTGTTCTGGATTTAGTACATCCCGATTATCATGAATTGGTAAAACAACGAACTTCAGAAGTTATTCAAAATAATCAGCATAGTTCTTTGATGGAAGAAAAATTTATAAGGCTTGATGGAAGTCTGGTAGATGTAGATGTTATAGCTATTCCTATTACTTATAATGAAAAACCATCGGTCCAGGTTATAGTGCGTGATATTACCCAAAGAAGGATTGCTGAGGAGGCCTTAAAGGAAAGCGAACTTAAATACAGGTTGCTTTATGATAATAATCCTCATCCTATGTGGGTTTATGATATTGATTCACTCCGCTTCCTTACCGTTAATATGGCCGCTATTAATAAATATGGATATTCTAATGAAGAATTTATGTCCATGAACATTAAAGAAATTAGACCACGCGAGGATGTACCTGATTTACTTAAAAGTTTCTTTCAGGACAGGGAAGAAGTTCAAAGATTTTATACTGTCAGGCATAAATTAAAAAACGGATCAATAATATTTACTGAGATATACTCTCATATTATTAAATATGAGAATAAAAATGCAAGGTTGGTTCTTGCTTATGATATTACCGATAAATTAAAAGCTGAATCCGAACTTCTTAAACTGTCACGCGCTATAGAACAGGCGCCTAATTCGGTTGTAATTACTAACCAGGAAGGAGAAATTGAATATGTTAACCAAAAATTTAGTCAGGTTCTTGGATATTCTAAAGAAGATGTCATAGGTAAAAATCCACGTATGTGGAAATCCGGGATACATGACAATTTATTCTATGAAGATCTTTGGAATACTCTCCTTGCAGGCAAAAATTGGAACGGGGAAATGATGAATAAAAAGAAGAACGGGGATTTGTTCTGGGAATCTGTATTAATTTCACCACTTATAAATAATAATGGAGATATAACAAATTTTGTTGCAGTTAAAGAGGATATAACTGAAAAGAAAACTATGATTTCTGAGTTAATTGAAGCCAAAGAAATGGCCGAATCTGCTAACAAATTAAAAGATGCCTTTATTGCCAATATCTCGCATGAAATCAGAACCCCCCTGAATGGACTCCTTGGGATGTCTGGTTTAATTAGGGATACCTTTCATGGTAATATTAAAAAAGAGGATGAAGAACTTTTCGTGGGAATTGATTTTTCCAGCAAACGTATTATTAGGACAGTTGATATGATATTGAACTATTCACGGCTGCAGGTAGGAAAATTCCCGGTCTTTCGTAAAAATATGGAGCTCCCCCTTGTCTGCGAAAATTTGGTTAACGAATATATTAAAGCGGCTAAACATAAATCACTCGATCTCCAATTTCAGAATAATTGCGGGGTTGCAAATATTTATGCTGATGAATATTCAATCACTATGGCGATTTCCAATTTAATTGATAACGCAATTAAGTTTACCCTTCAGGGTTCAATTAAAATTATCCTCTTAAAGAATGAGAATGATGAGATAATCCTCCAGGTTAAGGATACCGGTATTGGAATTAGAGAAGATTATATGGATAAGATTTTTGAACCGTATCTTCAGGAACAAATGGGTTATGGAAGAGCGTATGATGGGGTGGGACTAGGTCTCTCTTTGGTAAAAAAAGTTCTTAATCTCAATGATGCTGAAATAAGTATAATTAGTAAAAAAGGCGAGGGTACAACTTTCTCAATCAATTTTGGTAAAGAGAATATACTTGATAAAAATGAAATATCTGCCGGTATACCTGTTTCCGTAACCTTGGAAAAGGGCAATTTGGTTGTACTTATTGTCGAGGATGATATTTTAAATCAGGTTACAATCAAAAAATTTATTGGGAAGAAGTATGACCCTATCGTTACTGATTCTTCTGATATCGCTCTCGAAATATTGAAAAATCAAAGAGTTGACATAATATTAATGGATATTTCCATAAAAGGGAAAAAAAATGGATTGGAATTGACTAAGGAATTGAAAGCATCCAAAGAATATTCTCATATTCCGGTAATTGCAATTACTGCCCATGCTTTTGAGGAAGATAGGCAGAATACTCTACGTGCCGGGTGTGATGGTTTTCTGTCTAAACCATTTTCAAGGAAATCACTTCTGGATATGATAGAGGAATTTGAGCCTAAGTTAAAATCATAATTATATTTGGAAATCCTTTTTAATCTTAATTATTAATTTATAAATTAGCAAAAATAATTTCTTCTGTTTGAATTATACAAATAAGGAATGCTGATGAAACAGATCTTCGCTAAAAAACCTCTTCATATACTGCTGGAAGAGATGAAAGGGGAGAATAGGTTAAGAAGAATTTTAGGACCGGTTGGACTTACAAGTCTTGGGGTCGGTGCTATCATAGGAACAGGAATTTTTGTATTAACAGGTGTAGCTGCTGCTGATAAGGCTGGTCCTGCCATTATACTTTCATTCACTGCTGCTGGTATCGCATGTATTTTCGCTGCACTATGTTATTCTGAATTTGCCTCAATGGTTCCTGTCGCTGGTTCTGCCTACACTTACGCTTATGCTACTCTCGGTGAACTGTTTGCCTGGATAATAGGATGGGATTTAATACTGGAATATGCCGTCGCATCTGCTACTGTTGCTCATGGATGGTCCCATTATTTTCAGGATCTTATAGGAATATTCCATTTCAATATTCCAGCTGCCATGTCTCGAAGTCCCTTTGATTTTGATCCCGCCACAGGACTGCTGCATTCAACAGGAACAATTATAGATCTTCCGGCAATTATTATTACAATCATAATAACTACTGTGCTTGTTAAGGGAATTAGAGAAAGCGTTGGGCTGAATACTACAATGGTCGGCATTAAACTTACAGCTGTGTTTCTTGTAATTATTTTAGGCGCCTTCTATATAACCCCTGCAAACTGGAAGCCATTTGCTCCTTATGGATATACAGGAATTAGTTTTTTTGGCAGAACACTTTGGGGCCAAACAGGTGCCGGTGGTGCTCCCCAGGGAGTATTAGCAGGAGCTGCAATGATCTTTTTTGCATATATAGGATTCGATTCTCTATCTACTCACGCTGAGGAAGCAAAAAATCCCCAAAGGGATGTTCCTATCGGAATCATTACCTCTCTTCTGCTATGCACCGTTTTATATATTGCTGTCTCTGCAATTATAACAGGTATGGTTCCCTATAATAAAATAAATATCGATGCCCCAATATCAAATGCTTTTAAACAGGTTGGTTTGGAATGGGCTCAGTTGATTATCTCCTTTGGTGCTCTTGCTGGTATTACTTCCGTCTTATTGGTTATGATGCTTAGCCAGCCAAGGATTTTTCTCGCTATGGCAAGAGATGGATTGTTGCCGGAGAGTGTCTTCGGTGCTGTTCATCCTAAATTTAGAACTCCATGGAAATCAACAATTTTAACAGGGATATTTGTTGCTACACTTGCAGGTTTCCTTCCCCTAAGAATATTAGCTGAGCTTGTAAATATTGGAACTCTGTTTGCCTTTGTAGTCGTCTGTTCAGCTGTACTCATTATGAGAAAAATCCATCCTGAAGCCGTTAGACCCTTCAGAGCCCCTCTCTTTCCATATGTCCCTATTTTAGGAATTATAACTTGTATGATTCTAATGTTTTCCCTCCCCGAGGAAAATTGGTTGAGATTATTGATTTGGTTGGTAATTGGACTAGCTATCTATTTCTTCTATGGTAGAAAACATAGCATTATGCACAAACTTATGAATAAACCCAAAGAAAATTCTGTTTGAATGATAAAAAAATCCCCGCTTGTTTAAGCGGGGATTTTAATCACCTATGATTACAACCTTTTCGGTCCTGCATCAATTACCCCCTGCGAACACTCTTTCTTATAAAGCTTGAAATTCTCTATAAATCTTGCTGCAAGAGCATCATATTTTTTCCAGTATTCATCTTTATTTCCCCAGGAGTTTGAAGGTTCTAGTACATCTTCTGGAACTTCAGGACAGGTAAGCGGTACCTCAAATCCAAATAGTTTATCCTTTCTGTATTTTACATTATCCAGTTTTCCATCAAGTGCAGCATCAAGAAGATTACGAGTGTGCCTTATGCTTATTCTCTTGCCGACACCAAACCTGCCGCCAACCCATCCGGTGTTTACAAGCCATACATTTGCTTTATGCTTAAGCATCCTTTGTCTTAGCATTTCGGCGTATTCATATGGATGCCTTACCATAAAAGGAGCACCAAAACATGAACTGAATGTAATTTGTGGCTCAATACCTAATCCGATTTCTGTACCCGCTATCTTGGATGTATATCCGCTGATAAAATGATATTGTGCTTGTTCCGGATTCAAACGTGCAATAGGAGGTAAAACTCCGGATGCATCGCATGTTAAAAATATAACATTCTTTGGATGACTATGAGCATACCCTTCGGGTACAACATTCGGTATGAATTCCAGTGGATACGAGGCTCTTGTGTTCTCAGTAATTGAATCATCATCAAGATCAATTTTTCTTGATAACGGATCGTAGACTACATTCTCCAGTATTGTTCCGAACCTTTTAGTACACTCATATATTTCTGGCTCACTTTCAGCAGAAAGCCTTATCACTTTTGCATAACACCCGCCCTCAAAATTAAATACACCATTTGAACTCCAGCCATGTTCATCATCTCCAATAAGCTTCCTCTTTGGATCAGCAGATAAAGTAGTTTTACCTGTTCCGCTTAATCCAAAAAATAAAGCAGCATCTCCCTTTTTGCCTACATTGGCAGAACAGTGCATCGGCAGTACATCGTCAAATGTTAGCAGAAAATTAAGGATTGTGAATATTGATTTCTTAATCTCGCCGCCATACAATGTGTTAGCAACAATGGCAGTCTTCTGAGCAAAATTTAAGATAATTCCGGTCTCCGACCTTGTGCCATCGATCTTTGGATCAAGTTTAAATCCTGGCACAGCTATTACTGTAAATTCAGGATAAAACTTTTTAAGTATGTCCTGGTTTTCTGTTGTAATAAACATGTTACGGGCAAATAATGAATGCCATGCCTTTTCAGTAATTATCCTTATCGGCATTTGATATTCAGGATCAGCACCTACAAAACAATCCTGAACAAAAACTTCCTCTCCCTGTAGGTAGGCATAAAGTCTGCCTAATAATGAGTTGAATTTCTCTTCACTGTATGGTCGGTTATGTATTCCCCACCAGATTTTACTCTCTGTCGAATCCTCTCTAACTACAAACTTATCTGTTGCTGCGCGGGCTGTATGTTTGCCAGTCTTGACTATTAAAGGCCCCTGATGCGACATATGTGCTTCATTTCTGAATATAGCTTCTTCATAAAGAGCTTCATCCGGAAGATTCCAATATGCTCTGTCTAAATAATAAATTCCATGGTTATCTAAACCGAAATCAGATGCTAATTCCTTTGCTTCTTTACTGGCAGGTGTGTTGAATTCAAGATATTTACTCATGACCAATCCCTCACTAATTTTCTGTCCCCGATATAAAGTTCATTTGGTGAATTAGGATCTAATGCCCATTTCATTCTTTCAATTCCTTCTGTAATATCTTTTATCGATCCACAGTAACTTAGCCGGAGATATCCTTCCATCCCAAACTCTTTCCCGGGAACTGTAAGTACTAATACTTTATCAATAAGGAATTCTGATAATTTTTGTGAGTTCTTGTTATAATTACTGAAATCGGCAAAACAATAAAATGTACCGTCAGGTTTGGTTACATGAACTCCCTCAAATGAATCCAGGTAGTCCATCATAATATTCCGGTTATTTTCTAATGTGCCTCTTAATGCTTCAACTGATGATTGTATTCCGTTTATAGCACCCACTGCAGCTTTCTGTAAAAGAACAGAAGGACCTGAAGTCTGGTGCCCCTGGATGTTTGCCATAGCTTCAATTATTTTTTTATTTGCAACTGCCCATCCAATCCTGAATCCTGTCATCGCATATTGTTTCGATACACCATTTATTACAATAAGTTTTGAATTCTCTGAAAGGTTCTTCGCAAAATCATAACAGCTAATTGTTTTTCTGCCGTCAAAAATCAAACGATGGTATATATCGTCCATTATAAGATAAATATCTCTCTTTTCACAAAAATCAACAATGTCAGCTATAAACTGTTCAGAATACATTGCTCCGGTTGGGTTATTGGGACTATTAATTATAATTGCTTTTGTATATGAACCAACCCTCTGCTCAATGTCCCGTATTGTCGGGTAAAATGTTCCATCCTCAGGTAAACATGGTACACCAATTGCACCGCATAATTTTGCCATTTCAGGATAACTTACCCAGTATGGCGAAGGATATAATACTTCTTCCTGTGGGTTAAGAATTGCCTGTAAAGCAACCATAATTGCCTGCTTGGCTCCACCTGATGCCATAACATTTAACGGGGAAACTAATCTGTGATAGAATTCTTCAGTATATCTGATGATAGCTTTTTTAAGTGCAGGAATTCCATCTGCCGGTGCATATCTGACCTCAGCTGAATTTAGAAGTGATGCAGCTGAAACGATTGCATCCATAGGAGCTTTACTCTTAGGTTCACCTCCGCCTAAATGGATTACAGGATCTCCTTTTTCTTTCAGGATCGCTGCTCTTTCATTAAGTGCTAAAGTGGGAGATGCATTAATGGTTTTTGCAATTTGACTTAAACTCATACTTGGTTCTCGGAAATTATGTTATTTTAAAAATTATACGCAAAATTATCGGTACTTTAATTGATTAGCAAATTTATTTTACACCATAAAGATACTCAAGAGGGCGCCATACCCGTTTCGCCCAATTCTGTTCATTATGTTCCCCGGTTTTATCAAAAAACCAGCTAAAATTCGTTTCGTCTTTATATCCTTTTTCCTTTAGGGCCTTAAGCATCTTTTCAATTCCGGTTAATAAAATCGAATCTAATCCGGTCCCGCCGCAGTCAATATATATCTTAAAATCTCTTTTCTTTTTGCTTTTCAAAACAGGAGTAATATAATCTAACCCTCTGATAAAAAAAGCAGGGGATAGACATGCAGCTTTAGAAAATATTTCGTTGTATTGCCAAACTAACATGAAGGAAACTAACCCGCCTGCAGATGAACCCATAGTTGCAGTATTCTTACGGTCGGGAAGTGTCCGGTATGTTTTATCAATAAAAGGTTTAAGTTCTTTAACAACAAATCTTAAATAAGTCTCACCGGTATCCCCCGTATAATATTCTTTCATCCTCTGAGGAGAATTATAAATTCCAACAATTATTATCTCTCTTATTTTTCCCTGCCTTATCAAACTGTCAGTAGTTTCATCCAGTTGCCAGTCTATTCCGATTGATGAGGTTGATGGATCAAAGAGATTCTGTCCGTCATGCGCATACAGTACTGGATACCTTTTTAGTTTGTCCTTTTCATAAGAAGGAGGAAGCCAGACAATTATATCTCTTGGAAGAAGTCCTCTACCTGGGAAATTTCTGTGGTATTTAACATCTCCGGTAATCTGTCCATGAAATGGGTTCGTTCTAGATTCTCCACTCCCCCAATATTTAATTGTAACGGAAACTGATGTATCTTTTTCAACAACCAGATCTGTATTCCCGGGAGTTTCTCGTTTATCCGTCAACGCTTCCCTTTTCCATCCCCCCAAAGTAAATTTATATTCAAGCTTGGTCCCCCTGGGAAATGATAATTCTATCTTCCACCTGTTTTCTTCTTCCTTATTTAGTTTTATGCGCGAAGGAGCCCATTTCCCTAATTGTTTATCATTCCCCGTTATATAAACCGAGATTGAGTCATCTAACTTATAAGTGAATACTAAAAAGGTAACCTTTGCATTTTGGGCTCCCGCCAGTATATTGAATAATAGTAATCCCGTTAATAAAAATTTATAACTCATTTATTCCAAACATGATGATTATTTACTCTTTTCAAAATGTTGATAATCCTGTGTGAACTTCCAGTCTCCACCCCATCTCCATCCCCGTTTATAAAATTCATGCGTTAACCAGGAGTTGCGTGTTAAAGTTCCTCTGGTGTATTGGTTATAAATTGCTCCCTTTGGAAATACTTTCCCGTTCTTTACCTGTGGGTTAAGAAATGGATTAATGTCAATGGCACGTCCTAAAGCATGAGCCGAAAATGTTCTGGTACCGCTTATGACTCTGTAATTAAATGCTGAGGTGTTATTATCCTTCATTGATGATTCATCAGACCAGTGGTAGTAATTGATGGGAATAACTTTTTTTATTGGGAATTTCTTTTCTTTGATAAGTGCAAATATTTCAATAATATCTTTTGCCAGGTCTTTGTGAATTACTACTTGTCCTGTATGAAGTTTGTTGTCAAAAGAATAATATTCAACGTCTATTATTTTTAGGTTTTTTGTGTTAGGTTTTGGGATCTCTTTTCCCATTAAGGCTTCACTAAGAGTCAAATGACTGTCAATTACTGGTCTTTCCTTTTTATGCTGCTTGTTTACTTGCCCTGAAATAGAAAAGAAAAGTAATACAGATAAGATTATTATAAAGTTCATAAACTAAAAAAATCGGGTATGAATTAAAATACAAATTAAATATATTTGACCTTTAATTAAAAAGGAAAAAGGATGAGAAAACTTTTGGTCTTGGGCATTGCCCTTCTTCTGTTTGCAGGATGTGGTAAGAAAGTAGTTACTACTAAATCAGGTTTGAGATATTCTATAGATACTGTAGGAAATGGTGTCATAGCAAAAGAAGGTGATTTCGTTTCACTGCATTATAAATTATGGATTGTTAAAGATTCCTCTAAAATGTTTAAGGACTGGACCCGCGATTCTACGCAAAAAGCTAATATTATCGGAGATACTAGAATATCTAACCAGCCCGCTAAATTCGTTCTTGGTGCGGGTGTTTTGCTTGGCGCTGAAGAAGCAATTATGGGAATGAAAAAAGGCGAAACAAGATCTATTATTGTTCCATCTAATTTAGCTTTCGGCGAAAGAGGCTATGGACCTGTTCCGCCAAACTCGAAACTTAAATTTGTTGTTACTCTCTTGGATTCAAAAGCCCAAATAAATATGTGGAAATTGGATACTTCAAATATGCAAACTACACCAAGTGGATTAAAATATATTATAATCCAAAAGGGAGACGGTCCTTACCCTGATTCTGGCAAAACAGTCGTCGTTAATTATAGCGGGTATCTGAATAATGGCAAAAGATTTGATAGCTCTGTTGAAAGGGACGAACCATTTTTATTCACTGTAGGCATGCATCAGGTAATTCCGGGTTGGGAGGAAGGGATTTTACTAATGAATAAAGGAACTAAAGCAAGACTCATTATTCCTCCTTCACTTGCTTTTAATAATAAAAAAGTTGGTCAGATTCCTGCTAATTCGGATTTGATTTTCGACGTTGAGTTAATCGATATAAAATAAAAGTATTTTTAACAACTGTTAAATAAATTGTTATTTATTGCTCTCTTTTTTATTATATTTTAATCTCAATTAAACATATAAATGAGTTTTTATGAAAATGAATATTAATTTTGCTCTGGAAGAAGCCTCTTATATAAACACAATTCCGGGTAAATTAGAATTATCTGAAGTTGAAGGGACCGAAGGAACCTTTTATGAGTTTACTCTTCTTGAAAAACTGGATCCTCTTTCCGGTAAAACATCCTTTAAAGTAAAATGGGGTGAAGAAGCTCCCTCAAATCACGAAGAATTGAACAAAATTATTGTTAAAAACTATAAACAAATGGAATCCGGCGGGTAAGTGCGTTGAAACACAATAATTAACTACAATTTGTTATATAATTACACTGTTTGTTTGTAGGATATGTGTTAAGGAATAGCCGGCGCCCCCAAAGCGTCGGCTTTTTTTATTTAAACCCATCCGGATTATACTCATTATAAATACTTTTATAATTATCTGAATATATTAACTCATAAATATTATTTATATTACTTATACACAATATCCATTTAAACATCACAAAATGAAGATGTTAAAAAGTGCGTAATAAAGTAAAAACATAAGTGTTATTACATCAGTTTTATCCCAATGAATTATCTGAATAAGGGCATTCTTGTAGCCGCAGTTGCAGGTATATTATTTTTGATTGAATCCTGTTCAACCGGACCGGATTATATCAGGGAAGGTGCTAAAAAATATAATGAAAAAGATTATTCAGGATCTATTAATGATTTCAATAAAGAAATTGAAAATAATTCCTCAAGCGATTCGGCCTATCTGATGAAAGGCAAAGCAGAAAACTTGCTCGGCAAATTCAGGGAGGCGGTTAATGATTTTTCTAAATCGATTGATCTCAATAATACTTTCGATGCCCTTTTTAACAGGGGTATTGCGTATCTCTCATTAAATGAAAATGATAGTGCTTTTTCTGATTTTTCTTCCGCTATTCAATTAAAACCAACAAGCGATACAGCATATTATTGCAGAGGGTATGTGCTGGGACTTCTTCACAAACGTCAGGAGGCAATTGCCGACTATGATAAAGCAATTTTGATTAATCCCCGGTACCAAACTGCCTATGTAAATCGCGGGAATGTTAAAAGCGATATTGAGGATTATGACGGAGCTCTGGAGGATTATTCTATTTCTCTTGATCTCAATCCTCATGACATCAGTGCCTATTTTGATAGGGGCTATACTCTTAAACTCCTTGGTGATAATGAACAGGCTGTCTCGGATTTTAACAAAGTCCTTGAAGCTGCTCCGGATAATAAAGATGTTTATTATCTCAGGGGAGAAGCAAGGATGGATTTGAAAAAATATAAGGATGCCATCGAAGATTTTACATCGATAATTAAGTTAAACCATAAAGATGGCAAAGCATATTTTTTCAGGGGAATGTCTTATCTTAAAATTAAAAATAAAAAACAGGCTTGCACGGATCTTAAAAGATCAGGCGAACTGGGTTATGTCGATGCTAATGCCGAATTAACTAAAAATTGTAAGCCCCCTAAAAAACTCAAAAATAAAAGGTGATATAATGGAAGAAAATACAAAAAAACTCGATGTTACTATTGGTGAATATAAAGGTAGTCCTGTAATTACTCTTCCTCTAACTACCGATGGTAAATTCCCCTTTACTTTCGGTCTGGGTAAAGCTAAAGTAATTCTGAAATACATCGATGAAATTAAAAAGTTTGTCGATGATCATGATAAAAAATAGATTATAATTTCCCATTCCCATAAATAAGAAAGTTTACTTATCAATAAAGCAAAAAATGAGGATTTTTACTATATTTCCTCTTATTTATAGATTTATAGGTAAAGAATCTTTGTTTATTTAATGGCATAATTTATGGATATTGAATTCATTATTATAATGAATTTATGAACTTATGTCGCAAGTTTTAGTTGATAAATATATAGATCGTTTTTTTTCTTCCCGAAGTTCAATTCACAAATTGTCTCCCACCCGATTTTAACTAAGAGGTAGATATGAAAATTAATAAACAGGAAGCTTTAGATTATCATAGCCAGGGTAGAAAAGGAAAAATTGAGGTTGTCTCAACAAAACCATGCCTCACTTCAAGAGATCTCTCTCTTGCTTACACTCCCGGTGTAGCAGAAGCCTGCCGCGAAATTGAAAAAAATATAGATGATGTCTACAAATATACCGCCAAGGGAAACCTGGTTGCAGTGCTCTCCAATGGCACTGCCGTTTTAGGTCTGGGTGATATAGGTCCGGAAGCTGGTAAACCTGTTATGGAAGGTAAAGGCGTCCTATTTAAAAGATTTGCCGATATTGATGTTTTTGATATAGAAGTGAAAAGTAAGGATCCTAAAGAAATAATTAAATTTGCACAATTAATTGAACCTACTTTCGGCGGCATAAATCTCGAAGATATTAAGGCTCCGGAATGCTTCGAAATAGAGGAGACCCTTAAAGCAACAATGGGGATTCCTGTCTTTCACGATGATCAGCATGGAACTGCAATTATTTCCTGTGCTGCATTAATAAATGCTACTGAAATTGCAGGCAAGAAAATGGAAAACCAGAAAATTGTTGTTAATGGTGCCGGCGCTGCTGCTATATCCTGCTGCAAACTTTATCTCCGTGCAGGAGCTAAAAGAGAAAATATAGCAATGTTTGATTCTAAAGGTAATATCCATAAAGGAAGAAAGGATCTTAATAAATATAAATTGGAATTTGCTTCGGATAAAGACCGCGGTTCTTTGTCAGATGCGATGGTTGGAGCCGACGTTTTTGTCGGGCTGTCAAAAGGCGGTGTTGTATCCAAAGAAATGATTAAAGTGATGGCTACAAATCCTATTGTATTTGCTATGGCGAATCCTGATCCTGAAATTACTTATGAAGATGCTATCTCGGTCAGGAACGACCTTATTATGGCAACCGGAAGAAGCGATTATCCTAACCAGGTTAACAATGTCCTCGGCTTCCCCTTTATTTTCCGCGGTGCACTCGATGTTCGTGCTACCCAGATAAATGAAGAAATGAAAATGGCAGCTACCCTTGCTCTCGCCGGACTTGCTAAGAAAAATGTCCCCGAAGCTGTCTTAAGAGCTTACGGCGGTGACTCCTTCTCTTTCGGTAAAGATTATATTATACCTAAACCATTCGACCCGCGCGTTTTGTATCATGTCGCACCGGCTGTTGCAAAAGCAGCTATCGAAACAGGTGTTGCTAAAACTATTATCACGGATTGGGTCGCCTATGAAGAACAGCTGAAGGAAAGATTAGGTCTCTCTAAAGAAATTATCAGGGTTATGATCCACAAAGCTCAAAAGAGCCCTATGCGGGTCGTTTACCCTGAAGGAGAGGATGAAAAAATAATCCGCGCTGCACACCTGTGCCATATGGATGGAATTTGTTTCCCAGTCCTGCTCGGTAAGGAAAGAAAAATATTGGATATTATCGAAACTCTCAATTATGATCCTAAAGAATTTACAATAATTGATTTCAGGAAATCAACTAAAGTTTCTGAATATGCGGAAAAGTTCTACCTGAAAAGACAAAGGAAAGGAGCTGCTCTCAGGGAATCAAAAGTCTTAATGAGGGATCCCGTATATTTTGGCGCCATGATGCTCGATAACGGTGATGTCGATGCCCTTATTAGTGGACTTACAACTCACTATCCGCAGACAATTAAACCCGCTCTGCAATGCGTCGGAATTAAGGAAGGATTTAAAATAGTCTCCGGTCTTTATATTGTTATTACTAAAAAAGAAGTCTACTTCTTTTCTGATGCGACTGTAAATGTTAATCCAACTTCTGAAGAACTCGCTCAGATAGCAATATCTGCTGCGGACACTGTCAGGGAATTCGATATCGTTCCTAAAATTGCAATGCTCTCATTCAGTAATTTCGGAAGTGCTACTTACCCGCAGTCCCTTAAAGTCAAGGAAGCAACTAACATTGTTAAAAAACTTAGACCCGATCTTATTATCGATGGTGAGATGCAGGCCGATACAGCAGTCGTTCCTGAAATTAGGGAAAAAGATTATCCTTTCTCCTCGCTCCAGGGAAAATCTAATGTACTTATTTTCCCAAGCCTTGAGGCCGGTAATATTGCCTATAAACTTATGGCTAGAATTGGACAAGCTACTGTCGTCGGTCCAATTTTAATGGGAATGAAAAAATCAATCCATGTCCTCCAGAGAGGTGCAACTGTCGATGATATTTACAATATGACTGCCATTGCGGTTGTTGAAGCTTCTCTGAATGCTAAAGAAGAAAAGAAACGTCAGAAGGAAGATTATGTTCCGGAAACTGTTTCAAAAGAAAAAATTAAACCTGAATTAACATAATAAATTAAAAGGGAGATGTTCCGCTTCTCCTTTTTTATTAATTCAATTAAAATGAATATGAGAGTTTCCAGAATAAAATTATCTTCCGGAATATCGGAACCCGGTCTTGATGTCGACCTGTTGTTGATCGATCCTGTAATCGAACGCTATAAAGGGAAACAGGGGAACCTTATCCCGCTCCTTCAGGGTGCTCAGAATATTTATGGCTATATTCCTAAATCTGTGTTCGATAAGATTTCCTCCGAAACAGGATTAAAGAAAAATGATCTTTATGGCGTGGCTACATTCTATGCCCAATTCCGCCTTAAACCCGTTGGCAAAGTGGTTGTAAGGGTCTGCCACGGAACTGCCTGCCATGTCCAGAATGCAACCAAAATTACTGAAGATATTCAAACCTTCCTCAACGTAAAGGATGGTGAAACAACTGAGGATCGTTTGTTCACCCTTGAATCTGTCGCATGCCTTGGTTGCTGCTCTCTGGCTCCCTGCATGATGATTGGCGATGAAACCTTCGGCAAACTTAATGGGAAAAAAGCTGTCGAAGTTGTAAAAAATATTAAACGTAAAGAAACCCTGGATAATAAGCCTAATCAATCCAAACCGGAATTATGGAAAACGTAAAGATTATTGTTGGACTCGGAAGCTGCGGTATTGCCGCCGGCGCCGGGAAAGTATATGACGAAATTGCAAGGATTAAAGAAGCCGACAACCTGACTTTCGATCTTGCTAAAACCAGCTGCATCGGAATGTGCTTCCGTGAACCTCTCGTGGAGATTATTGATGAAACCGGCTCTTACCTTTATGGTGAAGTTGATGTCAAAAGGATCGATGAGATAATCGAAAAGCATATCGTAAACTTCTCCCCAATCAAAGAATATATCGTAAAATCAGATCAGTTCGATACTCCATATAAAGATTATTTTGATGGACAGGTTAAAATTACTCTGCGTAACTGCGGTAACATAGATCCAGAACATATTACTGAGTATGAAAATAAAAGTGGGTATCAGGCAATTAAGAAAATTACATCAGAAAAAGTACCCCCCGAAGATGTAATTAAATCTGTTATGGATTCCGGAATCCGTGGCAGGGGAGGTGCCGGATTTTCAACCGGTATGAAATGGAATTTCGCGCGCAATTCTAAATCTGATGAAAAATATATCGTGTGCAATGCCGATGAAGGTGACCCCGGGGCATTTATGGATCGCTCCGTTCTTGAAGGAGATCCGCATTCGGTTCTCGAAGGTATGATCATCTGCGCCTACGCTATAGGTGCTAATCATGGATATATTTATTGCCGCGCCGAATATCCGCTCGCTGTTAAAAGACTCAACCTTGCTATAAATCAGGCAAGGGAAAGAAAATATCTGGGGACAAATCTTTTCGGCATCGAAAGTTTTGATTTCGATATCATAGTTAAAGAAGGAGCCGGCGCTTTTGTCTGTGGTGAGGAAACTGCCCTCATGGCCTCTATCGAAGGGCAGCGCGGTATGCCCCGTAAACGTCCTCCGTTTCCAGCTGTCCAGGGGCTTTGGAAAAAACCTACTAATATAAATAATGTCGAAACTTTCGCTAACATCCCCTGGATTATATTAAATGGTCCTGCCGCTTATTCCCAATATGGTAAAGAAAAAAACCGCGGCACTAAAGTTTTTGCCCTTACAGGAAAAATAAAGAACGGGGGATTGGTAGAAGTCCCGATGGGAATTACTATTAAGGATATTATCTATAAGCTCGGCGGTGGTATTATCGATGATAAAAAATTCAAAGCCGTTCAGCTTGGTGGACCTTCCGGCGGCTGCATTCCTGAATATTTATCCGATACTCCTATCGATTATGAATCAGTCACCGCTACAGGTGCTATCATGGGTTCTGGCGGTATGGTCGTTATGGATGAAACCACCTGTATGGTTGATGTTGCTCGTTTCTTCCTGGATTTCACTCAAAAGGAATCCTGTGGCAAATGTACCTTCTGCCGCATCGGTACAAAACGCATGCTCGAAATATTGACAAGAATTACCCAGGGAGAAGGCAGGGAAGAGGATATCCCCGCACTTGAGGAATTAGCTACCCGGATAAAAGATGCTACACTCTGCGGCTTGGGAAATTCCGCCCCTAACCCTGTGCTCACAACTTTAAAATATTTCCGAAACGAATATGAAGCCCATATTCGCGATAAAAAATGCCCGTCGCTTTATTGTAAGAAACTTCTTACCTATGAGGTTATCCCGGATAAATGTACAGGCTGCGTCGTTTGCAAAAGAGGCTGTCCGGTCGGCGCAATCGATGGTGATAAGAAAGTTGTCCATTTCATACACCAGGAACTTTGTACTAAGTGCGGCGACTGTTATTCTAAATGTAAATTTGACGCAATAAAAATCTATTAATATATGAATGTATTTTGTTCATGGAAATTCTTAACGCAATCCTTAATGATAAAATAGTTCAGGCTCATAAGGGCGAGTCAATTCTCGACCTTGCCAAACGATTGAATGTGCATATCCCTACTTTATGTAATGATAACCGCCTCGATCCCTTCTCTTCCTGCTATCTGTGCGTGGTCGAGATTGTCGGCATGAGATCGCTTCAACCTGCTTGCTCTACTAAAGTTAATGAGGGAATGAAAATCTATACCGATAATGATAGGGTAAGAAATTCACGTAAGACAGCGCTTGAACTTCTCCTTAGCAATCACTATGCTGATTGTATGGCCCCCTGCCGCCAAACCTGTCCCGCAGGTGTCGATGTGCAGGGATATATTTCCCTGATAAATAAAGGGTTATATAAAGAAGCAGTTGCTCTTATTAAGGAAGTTAATCCTCTCCCTGCAATTTGCGGCAGAGTATGCGTCCGCCCATGCGAAGTTGCATGCAGAAGAAATTTATTGGAGGAAAACGGAGTCGGTATCGATTACCTTAAACGATATGCCTCTGATATCGATCTTGCTTCTGATGAACCATATAAACCTGAACTGAAACAAAAGACTGGTAAAAAAACTGCTGTTATTGGCGCTGGTCCTGCTGGACTAACTGCCGCATATTATCTCGCAGTTGAAGGCATTGAAGCTGAAATCTTTGAAGCCTCTCCCAACCCCGGTGGCATGCTTCGTTATGGAATCCCCCCTTACCGCTTGCCCAACGAAATTATCGATAAGGAAGTTAAGAACATAACTGACCTTGGTGTTAAGATTCATTATAATAAAAAACTTGGCTCCTCCATTAGTTATAAGGAAATAAAACAAAACTTTGATTCCTGCATCCTTACTATCGGCTCCCAGGTTGGAACCGGTATAGGATGTGAAAATGATAAAGCTGAAAATGTTCTTCCAGGGATAGACTTTCTTCGTAATATGGAAATGACTGGTCAGCATTATGATTTCTCTGGTAAACATGTCGGTGTTATCGGCGGCGGCAATACTGCAATGGATTGCTGTAGGACTTCCATGCGCTGCAATGCTGAAAAGGTTTATGTTATCTACCGCAGGACAGAAAAAGAAATGCCCGCTAACCCTATCGAGATCCATGAATCTAAACTAGAAGGCATAGAATATTTATTCCTAACCGCACCCGCTAAAGTAAATATGGATGAATCTGGTAAATTAAAATCCTTATCCTGCTTTAAAATGGAACTCGGTGAACCTGATGCCTCAGGAAGAAGAAGACCTGTTAAGATCGAAGGTTCTGAATTTGAAATTAAACTGGATATCATTCTCGCTGCAATTGGACAGAAAACCAATGTCGAATTCCTCGATGACCTAAACAATAACCTCAATGAAAAACTTGCTCTTACTAAATGGGGTGATATCGATGCGGATAAAAAAACTCTGCAGACTTCAATTAAAAATATATTCGCCGCCGGCGATTCTGTTACAGGTCCCGCTACCCTTATCCAGGCAATAGCCCAGGGAAGAAAAGCCGCAAGAAGCTGTACTCAGTATTTAAAAGGTCTCCCGCTTACCGGCGAACCTTACGAGTTTCTTAGTAAAAAAGATAATTTCGAAAAACAGAAACCGCAAGATTATAAGGAAATTTATTCCTCTCAGGTTCGCAGTGAAATGTCCACTCTCGATGCCTCCCTAAGAAAAAACTTCAATGAAGTTGAATTGGGATATTCTGACTCTCAGGCTTATGAAGAAACCTTAAGATGCCTTGAATGTGGTTGCACTGAATATTATACCTGCGATCTTAAAAAATATTCAACTGAGTATGGAGCTGTCCAGACAAAATATGGCGGCGACTATAAAAAATATCGCATCGATTTCTCACACCCTTTCATAGAAATTGACAACAATAAATGTATCCTCTGCTCCCGTTGTGTAAGGATATGCAGCCAGGTCGTTAATGCAAATGCTCTCGGATTAATCAATCGTGGTTTCGATACTTATGTTGCCCCAAGCGGTAAGGAATCTCTTTCTGAAACTGAATGCGAATCTTGTGGGATGTGTATTTCAACCTGTCCCACAGGCGCTATTACTGAAAATGTTACGTTCAAACCGGGTCCAATAAAAACTGAATCATTCAATACTATATGTAATTATTGCTCCGTCGGATGTGAAATTACCATCCACCAAAAAAGCGGTTTTGTTATGAGGGTTACAGGAAGTAATGGACTAATCAACTCTGATTCAAACATCTGCCGTTTCGCAAAGTTTGGTTACAATTACCTTAATAACCGTGCGCGTTTAACTGCTCCACTTCTCAAAGTGAATGGTAAGTTTGAAGAAATTACTTTTAATGAAGCCTTTACACTTATTGCTTCTAAAATAAAATCCTCTAAACCAAATGAGAATGCATTCTATGCAGGCGCACGCCTTACTAACGAGGAATTGTTCCTTATTCAGAAACTCGCAAAGGATTATGTCGAAACTGATAATCTCTCAAGCTTCCATTATTCCGGCAGGGGAGAAGGTTATTTCTTTAATTCCGTTTCTAACCTTCCCCTGAATGAATTGAATAATGTAAATAAGATTTACCTCATCGGTTCGGAATTAAATTATGAGAACCCGGTCGTCGGTTATATGATAAATAATTCCCGTTTCCTTCATAATTCTTCCCTTCACCTCATCACTGATAATAACCAGAACCGTATGATCGGAAAAGCCGATTCTGTCTTATCCGTAAAATCTTATTACCATTTTATTAAAGCCGTTAACTATTATCTCCTTAAGAATAATATGTATAATGCATTGTTCATTAAAGATAATGTTACCGATTTCAAGGGCTACTCCAATATTATTCTTACTGCTGATTATGATTTGTTGCTCGAACAGGCAGGTGTCATTAATGAACAGGTTGCTTCATTTGTTAATGATTATAATGACGAAATTAAAGCTGTTATTGTTTTCTCTGAAAAGCACCTCTCCTCAAATACATCTCAGGAAATATTCAACCTCGCAATGATTACCGGTAAACTTGGTAAAACAGCTAGCGGGATTATTTCACTTAAAGAAAAGAATAATTCCCAGGGACTTATAGATATGGGAATTTCTCCGCTGCTTGATTTCGGCGGAACTTTAAATAAGTATGGCGGAATTATCACTGATTCCAAACTCAGGAACCTCTTCATTTTCGGCGAAGATCCTATGGGCTGCGCAGTAAACAAAAATGAAATCCGTAGTTTAATGGATCAGGCCTCTTTCAGGGTTGTAAGTGATTATTTTATTACGGATACTGCTGCTCTTGCAGATCTCGTTCTCCCGGCTTCTCTTCCTTTTGAAATTGGTGGTACTTTTACAAATACTCAGAAATATATCTTAAGCTTCCTCCCGGGTATGCAGTCAAAACTTGAAAAGGATTCCTGCGAACAGCTTATCGCCATTATAGCTGCCCTCGGCAATAGAATAAGCTATAAATCCATTCCTGATATTACTGCCGCTATAGCAACAGGACTGCAGAAAGCTAAAATCAATCCTCCCGTTAAGAAATATAATTTCACCATTACCGATAATGATGACAATAACCGCAATTATAAATATGGATGTGACTATCTATTTAAATATTTTGAAGATGATTTTCTGAAAGCATTCCAAAATGTTCAATAAATAGAAAGGGTATATAATTATGAAACAGTTTAATTCTTTCGACGATATCCTTAATTTCGCTATCGCTAATGAACAGGACGCTTTCGAATTTTATTCAAAATATTCAGCCCTCGTCAAACCTGAAATGAAAGAAATCTTCATTGAGTTCGCTCAGGAAGAGATTAAACATAAAGCCCGCTTAATGAAAATTAAGGAAGAGAAATTGTTTACCTTCTCCCCTGAAAAAATAAATAGCCTTAACCTCAGCGATTATACTGTATCAGGAAATTTTACTCTCGATCTTTCCTACCAGGATGCCCTCATCCTTGCAATGTTAAAAGAAAAATCAGCATTCAGGCTCTATCTTAATCTGGCTCAAAAAACAGACGTGCCTTTTCTTAAAGAACTCTTCCTTTCCCTCGCACAGGAGGAATCCAAACATAAGCTCCGCTTTGAACTCGAATATGATGAGTATATTCTGAAGGAAAATTAATTCTGCCCGTATTCTCAGGTTCTATTATTGCCATTCAATCAGCTATCACGTAACACTATAACCAAGTTATAAAAAGGGGAAACAATTGAAAAAAGAAAGGGGGAGAGGCTGTTAACTGCAATTTGAATTATGTGGGGATGGGATAATAAATTTATCTTGAATTCAAATTCCGGCTTTTTCTAACAGCCTCTAATTGGTTTAATAATATAAGCTTTGTACTTTTATCAGGTCGGCATCAGGGTCATGCTCTTTAACAAAGCTGAAAAAATCATTATTATAATATTCCTGGTGTGAGGTTTCAAATTCCTTTAACAGCTCCTTTATCTTTTTGTGATCAAGCTTGCTCTTAAAAAAATTTTCTTCCTCTTTATCATCATAGATCCTGTAATAGTTTTTTGCTATTCCTTCCATTTTACACCTTTAATAAAATTTAATTTAAGATCTCTTCTGCATGCATAATATCAGAAAAGGTTTCATTCTTTATTGATTCAAAATTCTTTCTTGCATTTGCTAATGAATTAAGGATATACCTGTTTGCTATAAATATTTTCTTTGGCTCTATCTCCGACTCTCCTAATAACAGGTAGCCGATATATAAATAACTGTAAAGTTCAAGAAGGTCCTTCGATGCAACATCCTGGAATGAAGGGTCCTTTTTGTCCAGTACATATTTTAATGCTTCCTTGAATATTTCCCTTATCTCTTTCAGGAAACCGGCAAGTCTGCCTAAGCCTCCCTTGTATTCTCTTTTTTCCCTTTCATCAAAATACTCTGCTAGTATATCATTAATTACACCTCCGCTTGCAGCAACAATCTGTAATTGCGAAGTGCCTTCATATATGTTTGTTATGCGTGCATCCCGTGCATGCCTTTCCACATTGAATTCCTTCATGTAGCCTGTTCCGCCGTGTATCTGAATTGCATCATGCGTTATTTTATTTGCCGATTCTGACAATATATATTTTGTCATTGGTGTAAGTAAATTAACAAGTCTCACAGCGTTCTTTAGTTTTTGAGTTTCCTCTGAAAATGGTTTACCCTGCTCCTTCAGCTTATCAATTAACTCTTCAATTTTTTCTTTCCTGTCAACCGCTATTGCTGTATTGTAAAAAAGTGAACGGTTGCTCTCAATCTTTTCTTTCATGTCTATTAACATGTTGGTAACAACAGGTATATTATATATAGCTTTACCAAATTGCTCCCTTTCCTTCGCATACTTCAAAGCTTCGTTGAATGCCGCCTGTGAAACTCCCAGCGCCTGCGCGGAAACTCCCATCCTCGCCCTGAACATAAGGTCAATAACATACTTAATCAAACCGAATTTTCTCTGTCCCACTAACTGCGCAGGTGTATCATTAAACTGCAGCTCGCATGTTGGCGAACCATGTATTCCAAGTTTGTTTTCAATTCTTCTTACTTTCACTGTATGATCACTGTAACAGGCAAATAAACTCAATCCTCTTCCGTCCTTTGTCCCCGGTTCCGATCTTGCCATAACAAGCAGGATTTCTCCGTTCCCGTTTGTAATAAATCTTTTGCATCCCTTTAACAGCCATTTTCCTTCTGAGTCCTGGTATGCCTGTAACTTTGCTGCCTGCAGATCGCTCCCTGCATCCGGTTCCGTCAATACCATGGCTCCGGTAACTTCCCCGGTACAGAATCTGGGTATAAATTCCTGCCTCTGGCTCTCATTTCCGAATTTCTTTATTGTATCCCCAATATCCTGTAACCCGAATATATTCATCAGCGATGCATCTGCTCTCGATATTATCTCATTTGCCATAACATAAATTGTGAACGGAAAATTAAGTCCGCCGTATTTACGCGGGAATATCATCCCCATCAAATCAGCCTGCGATAGCTGCTTTAAGTTTTCCTGCGTTCCTTTCGCGTAATGTACCTTCCCGTCTATTAAATGAGCTCCCTCAATATCTACTTCAGCAGCCCTGGGTTCTATAAAGTTTCCCGCTATATCTCCTAGCACTTCAAGTACCTTCCGGTAATTTTCTATGGCATCTTCATAATTTACAGGTGCATAATTATATTCCTTTGCCTGTTCATAATTATCTTCTGCTATTCCTACTATATCCTTTAAATCAAGATTTTTGAACTGGAACTGTAAATCACTGTTATCTGTGAAAAAATTCGGCATAATATCCTTTATTTCAATTTTTGTTTATACGCTTCTATAAAATTTGGTATTACTTCTGCTGCATCTCCAACTATTCCGTAATGACTCACACCGAATATCGGCGCATCAGGATCACTGTTGATCGCAATTATCTTATTGGATTCCTGCATCCCTGCCCTGTGCTGTATCGCTCCGGAAATTCCTATCGCAATGTAAAGTTTCGGTCTCACCGTTACTCCTGTCTGCCCGACTTGCCTCTCAGGTGGAATAAATCCGGCATCCACTGCAGCCCTGCTTCCCGCAACCTCTCCTCCAATCGTATGAGCAAGATCGTAAATAAGTTTGAAGTTCTCCTTCGTCCCTAACCCGTACCCACCCGACACAATTATTGGCGCCCCTTTAAGATTAATTTTGCTTTCCTCTACATTCTGCTCAATTATTCGTACAAGATCATCAGAAGGGTCCGGCTTAAAAGGTATTTCCGTAATCTTTATTTCCTTAACAGCAGTCGATGTATGTTTCTCCATTACCCCTTCCCTCACAGTTGCAATCTGTGTCGGATTATCAGGAGTAATGATAGTCGCAATTATATTTCCCCCGAAAGCTGGACGTATCTGCAATAGCAGGTCCTTATACTCTTTCCCTAAATATTTAATAGTATCAATCTTAAGATCGGTGCAGTCAGCCGTAAGTCCGCTCTTCGTATTTGATGCAACCCTTGGAGCCAGATCCCTTCCTATTATAGTTGCGCCGAATAAAACTATTCTTGGTTGAGCTTCATTAACAAGTTGGTTCATTATCCTACTGTATGGCATCGTTTTGTATGCAAGAAGATCAGGATGTTCTATTACAATCGCTTCATCAACTCCATAGCTGAACGTTTCCTTTGCAATACCCTTAACCTGGTCGCCTATTAAAACCGCCTTCAGGACTCCCCCCATATTCAAAGCAAGCTTGTGTCCCTTGCTCAGAAGTTCAAAAGAAACATCAGCCGGCTTGCCGTTTCTCTGCTCAATAAAAACCCATACTTCATTTGAAAGCTTATTCATATAAATTAATTTCCTTATCCAAAAATGTGGTCAGCCATTAGCTGGTCAATTAAATTTCCTATCCCTGTTTTAGTTGCTTCTACCTTAATGTGATTCCCGCCCCCTAATACAACCGATTCAATCTTAAATACTTTCGTCGGCGAACCCTTTACACCGCATCTCTCGGGATCAAGTTTTAGCTCGTCCATCGTAAATGTTGGAATGAATAGATTCTTCTCCTGGTATTCGTGTACCAGTTTATCCGTATACAGCAAAGAGTTTCCCTCTGTCATTCCTTCAAGATCGGTCAGCGACTTTGCATTCTTATACGCCATTATTCTTTTTGCCTTATAAGGTCTCGATTCCGCCGCATCTTTAATAATAGTTAGCAGTACCGGATATGCCGCTTCAACAATCTCATATCCCCCCTCAATCTTTTTTCTTATTGTAACCCTGTCCTTTTTACAGTTGATTATTTCCTCAACATAAGTAACCTGTGGTATATTCAGCTTTTCAGCAGTTTGGGGACCAACTTGCGCCGTATCTCCGTCAATTGCCTGCCTTCCTGCAAATATAAAATCATAATTTCCAATCTTTTTGATAGCTTCACTCAACACATAAGAAGTCGCCAGTGTATCTGCACCCGCAAATTTCCTATCGCTTATCAGGTAAACAGCATCTGCTCCCATATAAAGGCATTCCCTTAATATATCCGAGGCTCTCGGGGGACCCATCGTTATCGCAGTTACCTTTCCGCCATATGTTTCCTTTATCCTTAACGCTAATTCTAATGCAACTTTGTCCTCATGATTAAAAATAGCAGGCAATTTTGAACGGTTTACTGTACCATCATCCTTCATAACCTTCCCGGATATGTTTGCCGTGTCCGGTACTTGCTTAACTAATACGATAGAATTGAACATATTGCTCCAAATGTATAGTGTTTCCAAACTCAAAAAATATTCCACGAAAAAATAGAGGAAAGATGGGATTATTGCAAGTTTTGATACAGATTGTTGAATTATTTATCAACTTTGAAATATCCTTTCCTACAAATGAGAACAGGTAATTTACCTCCCCTTAATTCTATTAGATATTTGGTTTTATTTTAATTAGAATATTGGTATACTTATTGCGTCATTTGCAAAAACGACTAATGGAGTCTGAAATGATCTTCGCAAAAGCTAAAATCTGGATTCATAACTACAACATCGTCCTCTATCTTGCATTCATTCTCTTCGGCTGGATTATTTTGTGGGGTGCCTGGATGCTCTTCATTATGATTGCCCATCCTCATTAATCTATTTCTCTTTTAAATTTAAGTAATCATTCCCAGCATCTGATCTCCAATCTCCCTATTTACTTTGATGTTATTAATTAAATCCTATATTTTTAACTATTGGTTTTAAATTTGGGTCCAACTATGAAAAAAATAGTTCTAATCAGTGTTCTCCTCCTTTCCTGTCTCTCTTCTGATTTCACATTTGCCCAGGGTGAAGCAGCATTACCCTTTTTACAGATTCCAACAAACCCTGAAATGTTGGGTATGGGTTATGCCTCTGTTGCTCATATAACAGATAATCCAGCTGCCCTTACTACAAACCCTGCTCATCTGGGAATGCAGAGTCTCAATAACTCTTTCTTCACCCTTAATGAAAATTATTCTGATTGGATTCCTTCCTTTCATATATATGATGCTGATTTATGGATTCGCACAATTGTCGCTAATGCAGGTACCAACTTTAATAAATTTTACCCTCAGCTTCCCCCCGTTAGTGTCGGTATTTCTTATTCCAATATTCATTTTCATAGTGATAATTTTTATCCCGGAAGTGGCCCTGATGCTTCCTACCAAAGTGCCGACTATGATGAATCTAACCAGGTAACTCTTGGTCTTGGTATCGATTATTTTGTAAGAGTATCAATCGGATTTACTTATAAGCATATTACTTCAGTTATAAACCATTACCCTACCGCTGGTGAACAGGAATATGGACCTGCATCAGCTAACCTCTATGACCTCGGCTTTCTTATAGATGCTCCTCTTGTTTCTATAACTTCAAAAATTATTAACCAACCTGTAAAAATAAATAATAGCATTTCTCCTCTTGTCAATTTCAGCCTTGGTATTTCAAAAAGTAACCTCGGTCAGGAATCAATATCTTATATGGATCCCGGACAGGCAGATCCTCTTCCAAGATTAGCCCGCGCAGGTATCGGACTCACTTTAGGTTTCCAATATGATAAGAATGATATCACCTTGACTCCTTTGTCATTTAATTGGACTGTCGAAGCTAACGATCTTTGTGTAAAATATAATAGTGCCGGCCTACCCATATACCAGCCCGGTCTCGGTGATATAAATTTCTTTAAGGAAGTCATTCTTGGCAAAACAAATAAAGAAACAGATAAACTTAAAGGATGGGAATTAAACTTCTTTGAATCTGTTTACATCTATGGTGGTAGTTTTTCAGAGGATCCCGATAATGGTAACCGTAATTTCAAAACTGGTGGCTATTCAGTTAGTTTATCAGGTTTGCTTAAAACATTCGCCCTGATTGATCCCGGTATTTTTGAAGATAACTTCATGAAATATGTTCTTAACCATATTGGCATAAAATATAATCAGAGCCTGGTCAACACCCCTGATTCAATTTTAAATAACACTCAATTCTATTCCCTGAATTTTACTTTTAATAACTGGCTCTGATTACTTGTTGATTATCAGGTATCGTTTCAATTAAGAATGGATTATAACTTAATTCCCTTTTTTATGATTTCTTATCCTTCCCTTGCATAATGATAATCCACCTTTCCATTTTGGCATATTAACTATCTGTTTCTTCCTGAAAACTCCCTCTGTATTCAATATATATTTGGCATTCCCTTTGATTTATCCTATTACTTACATCCATTTTGTTAAGGATTGTACATGGTTAAATGGTTTATATATTGTATTATTTTATATATATTTTTCATCACTCTGTATTTTGTTGGATGCGGTAGTGACGATCAGAAACCGATACATTCAAACCCATATTTCCGTGAAGCAGGCGTTGCCTATCAGAATGGTGATTTTGATAAAGCATTTACCGAATATAAACTCTTCTTAAATTCCGATGATAAAGAAAACGAATCCCTGATTCCCTATGCCGACCTCCAGTTGGCAAGAATTTCCTTCTCTCGAGGCAATTATAAGGAAGCTATAACTTATGCTCAGAATGTAAAGAGTAGCGATCTGTTCTATAAAGCCTATTGGCAGAAAGAAGAAACTCTTTTTGACCATACTATGAAAGGCATGTTCACAAAAAAAGAAACAGATAAAACAAACAGCTTCGGTTATTCTCTTAAAAATAATGCATTAACAATAATCGGTTCATCCTATCTTAAAAAAGGTGAATACGATAATGCAATACGGAACTTCAAAGAAATTAACCCCGAATCAGAAAGCTTATACTATCTTGCATTATCCTACGGATTAAAAGGAGATATAACTAAAGCCCGCATGTACTATCAGTTAAATTCCGAAAAGGGAAGTGTTGGAGTACTCGAATCCAAACAATGGCTTGTCGGCAACCCAAAGTGATTTTTTCAAAATTCAAACAAATGTTATGAAATTAAAATAACAATCACGCATTGCTTGGTGACAACCAATCCTTGCAGTTGGAGGATAATTATGGCTAAAATTTAATAATGGCTTTTAACTCATCAAACCATCATGGTATATTAAATATAAATGGATTATATTCATTCCTTAAAAATCAGATTACTTATTTTATTAAAATCTAATTGACATATTTAATATGAAAAGAATATTTTTGGTATTATTGGTTACTTCTCTTTTTAGTGAATTACCCGCTCAAATTAATTACGGAGTAGAAGCCGGTTTAAATATTTCCAATACAAAAGGAAAAGATCCAAGTGTAATAGGAGGTTCCACTGGTTTTCTTACTGGTATTAAAATTGGTTATGGTTTTAGGGATTTTATTTCTGTCGAATCAGGTCTGTATTTATCTCAGAAGGGAATGGATCGAATCATTTTTCCTAATATTTCGGGAGTTGAAAAATATAATTATCTTGAATTCCCTGTAAATCTTATCTATAACCTCCCTATACCTGAATCAGGAAAGACATCCGTACTTGCAGGTGCTTATTTCGCCGGTCTTCTCAGTGCTAATATAACTCCGGATAATGAAGGACAATCAAGTGCTGTAAATATTAATGAAATGATACCGGCTTCAGATCATGGTCTGAATTTCGGAGTGCGACAGTCCTTAAATGTTAGTCCGGGTTTACTTAACTTAGAAATTAAATACTGTTTTGGTCTTAAATCTCTGGATGAACCATTTAATGTTATTAAGTATGGTGAACATATTACAAGTGATGGAAGTAAAAAACTTTATAATTCAGTTATTGCACTTACTATTGGATATACTTATTAACCGGAATATGGATTTGGTTTGTTGATACTCTGAATCACACCTTGACTTTTTTATTAAGTATATGTTCTACATGTTAAATTATATCTCTAAATACATTATGCATTTATTTTCAAGGTTTTCTTGATAAAATTCGGAAAATATATAAAGGATCTGCCGGCATTCCTTATCTGGATGTTAGCTCTTTTGTTTTTCGCCGATGCTGCAAATCTTGACGATTTTTATCCCAACGTTTCGATAATTCATACTGATGAACCAACGGAAGATATGACTGATGGGGTTCCTGAGGCTTGTTTAGTTCCGTTTTACCATCTGTCTCATCTTGCTGCCCCCATCAATGAAAGTTTACACCACTCTATCAAAGTTTTATTCGATCAGGATAGTCCATCTCTTGCTCCCGATTTTGATTATGTCACTAAACATAATTCAGAAAACAGGGACGATAATAAATTAATTCTGATTTCTGTTTCCATTTCAAAAACACTTTACATCGAATATCATTCTCTTCTTATTTGAGATCCCCCTTCCGCATCATTCAGCTTATATAAATTAACATCTAATTGACTTTGTTTTGATTCGTATTTAAAACAATAGCCGTTTCATTGTAAAAGAACTGTTACATTATTTCTTTGTGCAACTTTTGCAATTATTGTTAATTCAATAGCCCTAAAGGTAAAATATATTTAATCAGAATAGAATATTTATGAAAATGCTAAAAACAAACTTCATATGGATAATATCTGTGATATTACTTGTTCGGATAACGTCTGTTTGTGTTTATCCAAAACCTGATGATTACAAGGTCGACACCGTGTTCGTTAGTTTAAAAACTGCAGAGGAAAGATTTCTTAAGGAAAACCTTCAGCTTCTTGCTTCCAGGTATAATATAAATGCAGCGGATGCACAAATAACGCAGGCCGGGTTATGGTCTAATCCAAATATCTCAATTGAACAAAATATTTATAATCAATCAACACGCCGGTATTTTGATTTCACAAGAACTGGGAATACTGAAGTGCAAATTCAGCAGCTTTTTGTTCTTGCCGGAAAAAAAGATAAACAGGTCCATATTTCTGAAATAAATAAACAATTATCTGAATTTTCATTTTATGATTTGTTAAGAACATTAAAATATCAATTACGGACTGATTATTATGATCTTTTCTTCCTTCAGCAGTCTCTTAAATTTTATAATGAATCTATTCCTAATCTCTCCCGCACAATTGAATCGGTCGAAGGAGCTTATAATAAAAAATTAATGCTCCTTTCAGATGTTATCCGTTTGAAATCTTTACTTCTCTCATTACAAAATGAGAAATTGGGGATTGAAAATCAGATAACAGAACTCCAGAATGATTTGCATGTTCTCCTTAATGATACTACATCCAAATCTACTTATTATGT
>JARLHD010000256.1 GCA_031292435.1 Ignavibacteriaceae bacterium | reverse complement strand
CATGTACACATGAGGTAATTGTTTGATATCATCAGAAGGAAGAAAATCAATGAAGTTATCGTTGATTACGGAGGTCACAATGTTCTTTGCTTTTTCTGTTGTTGTTAACTCTCGGTGAAACTCACGTTCCTCTTTGCTAAATGGTGATTTATTCATATTTGTTTATTTGCTTATTTGTTTATTTGTTTCCATGGGTGTCAATGATTTTTAAAAAGTTCTACGAAGTTACACGCAAATGGGCCGAAGTTCAAAACTCTAATGTTTTACTAAAAACATAACAACAGCAAGTTCCAGCCAGCGAAAAAATACCAGCAGTGCAGAAAAAATACCAGCAGTCATCCTTTTTGGAACTTTTACCTCATTTTCATAGTTTTTGACATCTTTCATCCTATATAATATAATGTTTTGAACTTTTGAAGACAGATATGATTAATACACACTCTTGGCTATCTACAATCCAAAGGAAGAGCAAAAATTATCACTAAATCATGGTAAAATATGATTTCTACAAATCTCGTTTCACTTGCTCAAAAATATTTCCATCATAACCATTTTTAATCTTACTGCCTTGTTTTCTTCAGATTTACGTTCTTGAAAGAGTATCAATTGATTTTGTCAGTTGGATGCTATCGTGATTATCAATATTCGTGTCAGTCTTCATGGATTTCAGAAAAAATACAACCAGCTGAATTTTATCATGGTAAGTACATTTACATTCGTATATTGAGGCTTTTAAACATTCTTTTTTTGTATTTATACGCATTACAGATACTATAGAATGCAAATTTGATGTTTGTTGATCATAAAAAGAAGAAGGAGAGCGAATTAAGTCGGGTGGCATCTATATCTCATTCTTTGACACAATGTTTGGTAGAATAAGGTCTATAGACACGTTCAATAGCATTTTTATGGTTGAATGTGATTTATCTAAAGTAGATACACGTTTTGTATTGTTTAAATTAGTCTTAAATTTTCAAATATGCTGTTGGGAGGGGTATTAATATGAAATATGCAGTGTTTGACGCTAATTTCGACTAAGTACATGTATTACGTCATGATAATTCATCTGTGTTGCATAGTAATATGTTATTATTCCATTATCTGATATAGTTTGTGCTTTGTTGACCGTTTGTTTTCTCCTTATCCGTTTTATTACCCAGAAATTTCGTATTTTTCTGGATAGTCAGCAAATACGTGCCGTTCTACACTCTTTCTCCTCCTGAAAGTATCTGTTTTCATTTGCACACGTATAATTTATGAAAAGTGAACATAATTGCATCCTTAAAGAAGCCTAACTTAACGAAAAAATTGGACAGACACTCTTCTTCTCATTCAGAAGATTACGAGCATTATTCTGCTATTGATGAGTTGAAATGGGTAAAAATGAGATGTAATATGTATACATTTGATCACTACACATCTTTGATGTAACTAATGCGAGACAATTGATATTTAAGGGAATTTAGTGAGGTTCTTTATGTATATGCTAGAAAAAGATACAGGCACCAGCTATGTTCTTGAAATATGAGCAAAGCATGCCACTATCCATAGTCACCAGCAAAACATGCGCAAACAAGGAGTAACAACAGAAGCATGGGTTTTATTTCGATGTCAAACAGTGCCGGAAACGCAGCAAACAAACAATCACTCTTCATAATACAGCATATTTGAAAATTTATGACTAATTTAAACAATACAAAACGTGTATCTACTTTAGATAAATCACATTCAACCATAAAAATGCTATTGAACGTGTCTATAGACCTTATTCTACCAAACATTGTGT
>JARLHD010000255.1 GCA_031292435.1 Ignavibacteriaceae bacterium | reverse complement strand
CTTCAATAAAGAGATTCTTAACCTTAAAATTAAAGATGAATTAATCGGCGGCGCCGAGCACCTTGTAAATGCTAATATCCATTTTCATCCTTCTGTATTATTAGAAAAAATTGGTGACAATCATTATTTTGCATCTCATCAGGATAGCACAATTGAAATAAAACTTCATACACCGTCCGCTTATTTTAATTCCTCAATACGCGAGGTCGAATATTCCCCTCGCTATGGAAAATTGGGTAAGACCAAAAAGATTAGCATTCATTCAAAAGACAAATTCCCTTCATTCTTTATAACTGAGATTATATTTTTATGAAATTATTGGTTATTGGACATTCTGTAGAAGATCATATAATATCAGATCAAAAAGAGATTATTAAACCGGGGGGAATTTATTATACAATATCAGCATTAACTTCACTCGCACAGGATACTGAATTCTTGTTATGTACTTTTGCTGAAAAAGAAAATTATTCCCTGTTCTCTGGTGTCTATGATAAGTGTACTCCTGACTTTATTAGTTATGTCGATTCCATTCCAAAGGTATTGCTTACTATTCATGGAATGAATGAAAGGGATGAACGTTATAATAACGTAATCCGTAACCTCGAAATTCCATACGCCAGGTTAAAGGAATTTGACGGTATTCTTATAAATATGATTACAGGTTTTGACATTGAGCTGAACCAGATCAAAAAGATAAGGGAGAATTTTAAAGGTATCATCTATATGGATGTCCATACATTATCACGGGGACTAGGGCACCATGGGCATCGGGGATTTAGAAAGATCGATCATTTTAATGAATGGGCAAAGTGTTTGGATATTATTCAGGTAAATGAACATGAAGTAAATACAATAACCTCTTACAATGAAGAAAAACAAATTGCCCGCGAAATATTAGCCGGCGGAACTAAACAATTAATAATAACCAAAGGGGAAGTTGGCGCTAAATTGTATTATATGCAGAATGACGAGCTGAACTTCCTGTTCCAGTCTGCTGTTAAAGTTGAGGCGGTGAATAAAATAGGACTTGGTGATGTCTTTGGGGCGGCTTATTTTTACAATTATATAAAATCAGGCTGTTCATTCAGTTCCCTGAATGTTGCCGTTAATGCTTCCGGTTTAGCTGCAGGGGTTAACGGGCTTTCTAAATTAAAAAGTGTATAAAATGTATTCTCACGATATAATTAAAAAAAGAATCCTTGTTTTTGGTGCAAATGGAATGCTTGGACAAAGAGTAATTAATTTTTATTCCAATCAGGTTAATATTCAGCTTTTGGGGTGCTCTTTCGAAAAGGACCCTTGTTTCAGGGATGTTGATTATAAATCCTGCGATATTACTAAAAGGGAAGCCGTCAAAGATATAGTTCTCGATTTCTATCCCGACTATATAATCAATTCCGCTGCCTTCACTAATGTCGATCTCTGTGAAACTGAAAGAGAGACTGCATGGAAAATCAACGTTAAAGGAGTTGAATATTTATCTGAAGCCTCCCGCATAATTGATTCGCATTTAATCCATATCTCTACAGATTATGTCTTTGATGGCATTAGGGGACCATATGATGAAAGAGCTAAACCGAATCCCCTCGGTTATTATGGTCGTACAAAACTTGCAAGCGAAAATGCGTTAAAGCTAAGTGGTGCGTATTATACTGTTTTAAGAACTAATGTCTTATATGGAACTGCAGAAAACCGTCCTGATTTTGTCAGATGGGTTGTAACGTCAATGAAAAAAGGAAATCAAATAAGAATAGTTACAGACCAGATAAATAACCCTACCTATATAGATGACCTAGTTCAGGCAATAAATAAAGTACATGAGTATAAAAAATATGGCATCTATAATATCGGCGGCAGGGAATTTATCTCAAGGTATGAATTTACTTTAAGGATAGCAGATTATTTTAATCTTGATAAATCCCTTATCACACCTATTACTACTGAAGAACTGAAACAACCTGCAAAACGTCCCCTCCGCTCTGGTTTAATAACAATCAAAGCAGAATCCGAGCTGGAATTTAAACCGCATTCCATTAATGAAACTTTAGCAATTATGAAGAAGGAGTTATCATTATGATCTTAAAAAGAATAATTATCCTCCTCACCTTTGTACAGGTTTTGAATGCTCAGGGCAATTTCCCTGATTGGGCAAAAGGTCTTGTGTGGTACCAGATATTTCCTGAAAGATTTGCTAATGGCGATACAACTAATGACCCTACTCCCGATAAGATCTTTATTCATGAAAAAGCACCGGCTAATTGGAAAATTACTCCATGGACCAGCAGCTGGTTCGCACAGTCACAATGGGAAAGGGACCTTGGCGGTAAAGTTCGTGATCATATAAATCAAAGAAGATATGGCGGAGATTTTCAGGGCATCATCAACCATTTGGATTATTTGAAGGACCTTGGTGTTAAAGGGATTTATTTAAATCCTGTATTTGATGCTGTTTCTGTTCATAAATATGATGGGTCTACCTACCACCATATGGATATCAATTTCGGCTCGGACCCTTCAGGGGATAAAAAACTTATTGCATCCGAAATACCGGATGATCCGTCAACATGGAAATGGACTTCAGCCGATAAACTCTTTCTTAAACTTGTCCATGAAGTTCACAAAAGAGGAATGAAAATTATTATCGATGGCGTGTTTAATCATGTCGGTACTCAATTCTGGGCCTTCCGGGACCTCGTTAAGAATCAGCAGAATTCTAAATACAAGGATTGGTTTCAGGTTTTGTCCTTTGACGACCCTTCTACTCCTCAAAATGAATTTGATTATAAAGGATGGTGGAATGCCAAATCCCTTCCTCAATTTAACAGGACAAAAAATGATCTGAATCCCGGTCCTAAACAATATATCTTCAATTCCACTAAAAGATGGATGGATCCAGATGGCAATGGAACCTATGCTGATGGAATTGACGGATGGAGACTTGATGTAGCCCGCGACGTTCCCCTTGGCTTCTGGAAAGACTGGAGCAAACTTGTTAAATCTGAAAACCCTAATGCAATTCTTATCGCCGAACTCTGGGAACTGTCTCCCGATTTTATTTCTGAAACCGGACCTTTCGATGCTCTTATGAATTATAACTTTGCCTTTGCTGTCGATAAATATTTCATTGCGGATAAAAAGAAGATAAGCACAACCGATTTTATCGATCGCCTGAAAGAAATCATGAAGACTTATCCGCAAAAAAATCAGGATGTCCTCCAGAATCTTGTCGATAGCCATGATACTGAAAGACTTAGCTCAATGATTAAAAATCCTGACCGTGATTACGACCGTGATGGCGATGAACGCAATCCGAATTATGACCCCTCCAAACCTGATAAAAAAGATTATGATAAACAGGAATTGATAGTCGCTTTCCAAATGACTTATAAAGGCGCTCCTATGATTTACTATGGCGATGAAGTCGGAATGTGGGGCGCCGATGACCCGCATGACCGTAACCCGATGGTATGGAGCAATCTTAAATATGATGACGAGATTATAAATGAATCATCAGGCTTCCATAAAGGATTCGGTATCTACAAAGTTGAACCAAATGATGAAGTGCTTAATTATTATAAAAAAGTAATCGCCATACATAACTCTAATTCGGCACTTCGTGATGGCGATGTTAATTTTTTATATTCAAATAATGAAACCGAAGTGTTTGCCTTTGAAAGAACAGATAATAATGAAAGTATAATTGCCGTTTTTAATACAGGTAATGAAGATCGGGAATTTTCTCTCAACCTTGACTTAAAGAAATTTTCATGGAAGGATTTGGTTACCGGTGAAACTGGATCGCTGTCAGGTACCGGGGACCAGTCGGCAGGATTAAATATCACCATTCCTTCCTGTTCAGTGAAAATATTAAAGATCAATTCTATAGATTAGAATGATTAATAAATATAACTCCTTTATCTTCGATCTCGACGGTACCATCTACACCGAAAATAAATTAATACCCGGCGCAGATAAAACAATTAACTATCTTAAGGAAAGGGGAAAGAAAATTGTATTCATATCTAATAAAACAACAGGCACTTCTCTCGATTACTTCCACCTTCTAAAAAGTTTTCACATCAATGTCCGCCACGATGAAATTATAAATTCTTCTGTTGTTATCAGAAAGTTCCTTAAGAATAATTTTCCCGGTAGGACATTCTTCGCAATAGGGGAGAAAAAGTTTATTGAAGAAATTGAAAAGGAAGGGCTTGTTTTCTCAAAAGAACCTGACAAAATTGAAATTATTATAGTTACACTCGATAGG